>JAPPNO010000072.1 GCA_028873845.1 Gemmatimonadota bacterium
CCGGCTGAAGCGCGCGGCCTCGCGTTCGCCCGCGTTCGCCGCGGCCACCAGGCGCACACCGCGCAGCGTCTCGATCAGGAAGGCGCCGATCCCCGCGCTCCGCTCCCGCATGACGCGCACGCGCACCACCAGGCGGCGCCGGTACGCCACGATCGCCCAGATCGCGGGGGGCAGAAGGGCGGCGGCGGCCAGGAAGAGCCTCCAGTCGAGCCAGAGCAGCATGCCCACCGCGCCCGCCAGGAAGGCCACGTTGCCGAGCCACGCCAGCGCCGCGTCGGCCAGAACGCGTTGAATTTCGCTCACATCGTTGTTAATTCGTGAGATTATTTCACCAAGAGGCGTTTTTGCGAAAAACCGTGGCGAGAGACGGTGCAGGTGGCGGTAGACGGTCACGCGCATGCGGAAGAGGATCTCGGCCGAGACCTTCGTGTAGCGCATCCCGCTGACGAAGTTCAGGACGAAGCTGGCCGCGGTGACGAGGACGAAGAGGACGACGACCCGCTTGAGGGCGTCCATGTCCGCGCCGAGGAGGGCGTCGTCGACGAGGGTGCGGGTGAGGAAGGGGACGTAGAGGGCGAGCGCGGTGCCCGCGAGGTTCAGGAGGATGATGACCGCGAGTCGGCCCTTGAAGGGGGCGATGTAGGCGAAGCCGCGGCGGATTTCGGGGTCGAGGATGGCCATTCACCACATTCGGCCCGTGGTGCCGTTCTGGCTACCCGCCCCGCCGAATCCGGTAGGCCTCCACCCTCTCGACATCGAACTGGTCGCGCGCCACGACCAGGAGGAAGTCCCTGTCGATCCAGCACACGAAATGAAAGCCCCGGCACACGAAGAACACCGGCGCCTCCTGGGCCAGGACACCCAGCCATCGCCCATCCGGACCGAAGATGCTCCATTGATCCGGATGCCACGTCTCCGAGTCGGAATACTCGCTGACCCACAGGTACCCCTCCGCATCCACCAGGAGGCCGTCGATGGGCGGATAGGTCTGCACGCTCCGCATCGCCTCGAGTTGCCCTTCCGGAAGCGAGAAGCCGAGCGACTCATAGCTCTTTCTGTACCGATCTTCCCATGCTCTCCGTGCCTTATCGGTTACGGGAATCGGATCGGTCGTCCGTCGAATGATCCTGAGCAGGGCTCCATCTGCGGAAAACTGGTGGATCTCGTTCCTGTCGCCGCGGCTGATGTAGATCGAAGGGGGATCCCCACCCGCCGCGATGATCCTGGAGCACCGGAAAGAGTGGGCCGCGTAGGAAGTGTCGATTCTGAGGAATTCGTCGGCGGGGTCTTCGCGCTCCCGCGCCTCGCCGATAAGCTCACCGGTTGCCGCCGATCCCCTCATCATCCAGCGCCGTGTCGGCGAACAATCGCTCCATGGGGGCTCGGCTTCGGATTCCTGCGCCGCCTTCGACGAGACGAATGAACCGTCGCTCAGGGGGAAGCGGAAACTCTCGCCCCAGAGGTCGTGCTCCCTCAGCCTCAGGTAGTCTACGGACCGTTCCTTCAAGAGCGTGCCGGCGGTATCGAAGTAGTCGATGGAAGTCATGTGGTAGTCCCACACGACCAGCGTGTCGGGCGGCAGATACTGGAGTCTTTCCGGACGGGTGAACTCGCCGGGGCCCTCGCCTGCCCGGCCGATGATCCGGGACAGCTCGCCCGAGGGCTCGAAGAGCATGAGCTGCTGGTTCTCGGACGACAGGACCGCCACGCGGCCATCGGGCAGGCGCGCCAACCCCACCACTCTCCAGATCAGCTGCGCCGAGTCGTCGGCCAGGGTGCTCGGGTCTTCGGATCCGCCCAGCACGAACTCCGGCTCGGAGTCGATGGTCCAGAAGCTCCCGGCGGGATGCTCGGGCGCGTGGTTCTCCACGATCTCGACGCCCGCGGAATCCCCCGCGGTGAAACCTGGCGCTTCCGCGGAGTCGCTCTCGTCACGCGGCGCCCGGTCACACGCCGATACGGTGATTGCCACCACCACGGCGGCACGGAAGGCGGAGTGGCAACGTATCACAAGTCCCCCTTGCTGTGGACGAACGAATTCGTCAATCCCTCTGTTCCATGACTCCGTGCAGCACCACCGACTCCACGTCGAACTCGTCCCTCACACGCAGCAGCACGTAGTCGTCGCCGATGTCCAGGAGTCTCGCGCCGCGGGGCAGGTCCATCGAGGCCACGAGTGAGCCGGACGGTGCGAACGCGAGCCACGTCGCGGAGGACGCGCCCGGCGGCACGAACTGCTGGACCCAGAGCAGCCCGTCGCTCCCGACCCGGAACTGGTCGTAGGCTCGCGCCGTGTCGGGGTAGGGGAGTGCGTCCGCTGTCCGGCGGTGTTGCGCACTGGACTCGGCGTCGTAACTGCCCCGCGCCAGCCGCTCCTCGATCCAGCCTTCCTTCATATCGTCCGTCACCGGAACACGCGGTGCCGTCCACCGAATGATCGTCGTGAGTTGGCCCGTCCGATCCAGCACCCTGACTTCGGGACTGCCTCCCTCGCCGACCGCAACCGCCGATCCCCATGCCAGGGCCTGGCCATGCGGGGCGAACGGAATGGCGGTTGTCCCGTTCATCGGCCCGATCTCCGTCTGCATCTCGATCCGAGTGAGGTTGAGGCCGGGCACGCGACCGATGGCGCCCTCGTATTCACCGTCCTCCCCGAAGGTGTGCATGAGGAGAGTCTCCCGCCACGACGCGTTGCCGGAATACACGACAATCCCCCGGTCGTCCACCCCTGCAGGCTCCTGGCGGTCGAGTATCTCCACCATCAGGTGGCCGCGGTCGAACCTTCCGGCGAGCCGCGGTCCCGGTGTCAGCGCTCCCGTCTCCAGGACGTGCGTATCAACCATCGCGCCCGAGGAATCGAAGACCCTGACACGACGGACTCGGTGATCCCAGGTCTCCACGCGCCCGCCGCTCAGGGCGAAGATCTCGAAGAGTCGCGCACAGGCTCCGGCCGAGAACTCGTCCGGACCCTCGCCCTCGCGCCCGGCCCCCGTCAGGTAGACCCCGGAGGTGTCGTACCACCTTAGAATGGGAGGCAGACAGTTGGACACGACGATCTGCCCGTTGTCGAGGAGGCGCGCGCCGGAGACATCGTAGAAGAGGTAGGCGGTATCGCCGCTGACGACTCCGATTCGCGTCCGGGGTTCGTCGGAAAGGACAAGGCGCGCCGGCGGCGTATGCGATACCACCACGGTGATGCCCGCGCTGTCGTAGCGCTGTTCGGGGACGATCTCGGCGGGCGGGTCGCCACACCCGCCAGCGGCTATCGAGGCCACGGCCAGAGTGAACAGCCCGCGCGCCCGCATGACCATCACGGCGGTGTCGTCCGGTCGCTGACACATCATGCTTCTACCTCCGTGGGTCTGACGCACCGCCCTTGGTCCCATTACTTGGAGAGGCGTGCTCCTCGCCCGGGTTGTCCGCCGGTGCGTCTCCACCCTCGCTATCCATCCCGCCGAACGCGGTACCCCTCGACCCGTTCCCGGCCCAGCTCGTCCCTTCGCACGACCAGAAAGTAGTCCTTCCCCACCCGGCAGTTGGAGCCGGTCCGCTCACACAGGTTCAGATCTGGAGCCGCTGGATCCGGCGGGAAGGACAGGACTCCCAGCCAACGTCCCTCCGGGCTGAAGACGCTCCATTGGTCCGGTATCCCGGACTCCGAAGCCGACCACTCCCTGACCCAGACGTAGCCGTCGGCGTCCACCAGGATGGACTCGATCGCGGGGTACTTCTCCCTCCTGGGAATCGGTTCGCCGTCTACGGTTCGCGGGGGCCAACCGTCCATTTCGCGGTTCCGGGTCCGATGAGCCAGCTCGGCCTCCCACGCCTTGTCGGTCACCGGCGGCGGCTCGGTCGTGCGCCGAATGATGCGCACCAACGTACCGTCCAGCGACCGCTGCCGGATCTCCACGTGGTCGTTGCTGATGTAGACAAGCGGTGGATCGCCGCCCGCCGCCAGGTGAGTCCGGTAGGGTCTGGCACAGCCGAATGAGTGCGCGGCGTAGGCGTCGTCGATTCGCAGGAGTTCTTCGCCATGCACGGTCACTCCCTCCGCCCGAAGCGGGCTGCCCATCAACGCCCAGGACAGGCCGCGCGCCGCCAGGTGAGAGCAATCGCCGGGGGATTCGTCAGCGGTCCGGTCCGGGACACCCGCCAGGAAGGACCCGTCCGGCAGGGGGAGCCTGAGCGATTCCGCCCCGGCCCCGTGCAGGCTCATCCTGGCGAGATCGAGCGAACGTTCCTTCAGAAGATTCCCGTCGGGATCGAAGTAGTCGATGGACGACAGGAAGTAGTCCCATACTGCGCCGAGTCATCGGGCAGGCCGATCAGGTCTTCGGACCCGCCGAGCACGAACTCCGGCTCGGGGTCGACGGTCCAGAAGCTCTCGGCGGGATGCTCGGGGGCGTGGTTCTCGACGATTTCGACGCCGGCGGAATCGCGGACGGTGACGGTGGGGTTGTCGGCCGCGTCACCAGGGGGCGCCCGGTCGCACCCGAACACGGCCGGCGAGACTGCGAGGGTGACGGGAAGCGTCAGTCGTTTGAACATCCGCAGCCCTCCCTGCCGCGAACCCGGAATTCAGAAGCGAAGCGACACCCCCAACCCGAGCTGCCCGTTCGGCGTGACCGACAGGGCGAGGCCCGCGTCCTCGATGCCGAGACGCCTCCTGTAGAACGCGTTGGTTCTGTTCGCCAGCCTCCACGCTGAAACAGATGCCCAAATGCGACTTCCGTAGAACACTGCGACGCCGGCAACACCTACGATGGTTTCCACAGTGCACGGATCGTGTCGGCAATCAGGGTGGTTCGCAACGAAGCCGGCCGCGAGCCATGTGATCGCTCCTCCCGCCGTCAGCCAGGCCGCCAGCTTGCCCGCATCCCGATCGCCTGCGTAGTCGTAGCCGGCAGTGGGAATGATCAATTCGAGCGTTGCAGCGAGGAACGGGCTCTTCTTCATGTCCTCATAGCGTTCCTCGGGACTCTTCTGGGGGGGACGCACGATAGTCGGTCGCTGGGCATGGACCTGGCCGGCATGGCCGAGGAGAGCGCCGAGAACGAGCAGGGAGGTGACGTAACGGTGCTTCATCTGCGAATCTCCTGCCGTTCAAGCTCCCATCCCGGTGCGCTTCTTTTGCACCCCCTCCGCGAGCAAACGTGCACCTCCCGGGTTCCAACGGCAATGGTCCGCCTCGCCTGTGTGGCCTGTCTTCGCGTGCTACCCTGAGCGTTTGCTTCGGACGAATTGTGCTGCGAGCCTTGTAGCCATGAGGTACGTCAACCGGAAGTGCCACGTCGCCATCGTCCTGTGCTGCACAGCGTGCGGCCCTTCCGACCGGACCGAGGAAGGCCTTCCCGGCCGCGTGGACAGCGCGGGCGTGGCGATTGTCCGGAACACGGATCAGCCGTGGCCTCGCGGGGAACTGGTCCAGCCCGCCAGGCGCGTCTTCGGTTCCGAGACCGAAGGCCCGGAGCTGTTTGGTGGACTCGGCAACGTTCGCTTGCACCCGAATGGATCGCTGTGGATCAAGGAGTGGCAAACCCGGGAGATTCGGGTATTCGACTCCGGCTCCGGGGCGCATCTGTTCACGGTCGGTGGGCGGGGTGACGGCCCTGGTGACTTCCGGCAGAGCAAGTTTCTGGGGTTCGACGGCGAAGGAAGCGCCTACGTGTATGACTTTGAACACCGGCGACTGTCCGTGTTTTCCGAGAGCGGTGAGTTGCTGCGCACCGACCCGATGCCGTCGTCCCTCGGCTTCCGGCCGGATCCACACCACGTGACCCGGTCGGGAACCCTTCTTGGCCAGATCGCGAGAGAAATGGGGCGCATACCGGCAGACGGCTGGACGTTAAGGGATACGGTCCGCATGTGGACCATGCCGCTGGACGGGACGGTCCCCGCTCTCGTGTCGAAGACACCCGGCGCACTGTGGTACTTCCGGGATCGAACGCAGGTCGTCGTACCGTACACCGGGATCCTGCCGTCCCCGTACGCCGGCGGCCCCCTTCACGGATTCCGGGACGACCGCGTCTACGTGGTCGACGACACCGGGGAGGCGTCGTATTCCGTGTACGGCCCGGCGGGTCTCGAACGCAGGGTCGAGATGGCCCGGGCACCCCGAACGATCGATGGCCGCTCCACGGCGATGTTCGTTGAGCATTTGCGGGGCATCCGCTTTCCCGAATACCAGGTGCGGATCTACGAGGAACACCTGTCCGACATGCCGATGCCGGAGACGCGACGTCATTGGGATGCGCTGGTGGTCACGGATCAAGGTGGAGCGTGGCTCCGCCAAGTCGGCGGCACCGAAGCGGCGATGGCGGACCTCCCACCGGAGAATCGAATCTGGGACGTATTCGACGCCGAGGGCTTCCTTGTCGGCAATGTTCAACTGCCCGGCAACGTCTCGCCGGTGCAGGTGAGCGGACAGTCCGTGGTCGTCATCGTCCGTGACGAGATGGACCGTACCAAGGTCGCGATCCACGAGGTTCGCTGGATGGGGGCGTAGGAGGCTCCCCTACGTCCGCCGCCGAATCCGGTACCCCTCCACCCTCTCCACTCCCAGCTCGTCGCGCCTGACGACCAGGAAGTAGTCCCTTCCCACCCAGCAGGGGGTGGCGTACCGGCCACACATTTGCATGTCCGGTGCCCCGGGATCCGGCGGGAAGGGCAGCACGCCCATCCATCGCCCATCCGGGCTGAAGACGCTCCACTGGTCCGGAATCCCGGACTCCGACGCCGACCACTCCCTGACCCACAGGAATCCCTCCGGACTCACAAGGATGGACTCGACCTCGCTGTACTTCTCCCTCCTGGGAACCGGCCCTTCCTCTTCCGGTCGCGGCGGCCAGCCCATCATTTTCCGATACGCTTCCAGATGCGCCAGTTCGGCCTGCCACGCCTTGTCGGTGACGGGCGGCGGTTCGGTGGTGCGGCGAATGATCCGCACAAGCGTACCGTCCATCGATCGCTGATGCACCTCGTTGCCGGAGTTGCGGATGTAGAACGAGGGGGGATCGCCTCCCGCGGCCAACAGGCTGAAGAAACTGCTGGAGCATCCGAACGAGCGCGCGGCGTAGCTGTCGTCGATCTTCAGGAGTTCTTCGGCGTGCAGGACCATCTCCCCGAAGCGGGCGGACTGGCTCGTGACCGTCAGGTGCGTGCAATCGTCCGGGGCCTCGTCGGCGATCGTGTCCATGACCCCGACCAGGAAGGACCCGTCCGGAAGCGGGATCCTGCGCGACTCGCCCCAGGCGCCGAGCTCCCTCAGCCTGGCGTAGTCGACCGTGCGTTCCCTGAGCAGCTCGCCGCTGGAATCGAAGTAGTCGATCGCCCTCAGAAAGTAGTCCCATACGACCAGCGTGTCGGGGGGCAGGTACTGCAGCCGTTCCGGCCGGGTGAACTCGCCGGGACCCTCGCCCGGCCCGCCTACGATCCTGGCCAGCTCTCCCGAAGGTTCAAAGAGCATGAGCTGCTTGTTCTCGGAGGACAGAACGGCCACTGTGCCATCCGGCAGCCGCGCCAGTCCGACCACGCTCCAGATCAGTTGGGCCGAGTCGTTGGCGAGTTCGCCCGGGTTCTCGGACCCTCCCAGCACGAATTCGGGTTCCGGGTCGATCGTCCAGAACTCCCCGTCCGCGTACTCGGGCGCGTGGTTCTCGACGATTTCGATGTCGGCGGAATCCCGGACGGTGAAGCCCGGATCCGCTTCGGTCGCGCCGTCTTCTGCGGGCTGTTCACAGCCGGAAGCCGGCAGGGAGAGCGATAGAGCGGCAACGATGGTGACCCACCTGAACATTCGCGGTCTCCTGTCCAAAACATGACTAGATATTCTGACCAACTTCGGCAGTCCGGCCTCCTGTAACGCGTCGCGCGGTCACGAACCCGATTCCGCGCCCGCAAATCCGGCTTGTCCGCGCCGAATCCGATACCCCTCCACTCTCTAATCTCCACGAAGGGCAAGCCGTTCATTCAGAAGCGCAGCCTGACCCCCAGCCCGAGCTGCCCGTTCGGCGTGACCGACAGGGCAAGCCCCGCGTCGTTCAGGCCGAGGCTCCTCCGGTAGTACGCGTTGGTCCGTCTTGCGAGCCTCAAGGCGGAATCGAACGCCCAAACGCGACTGCCAATGATAGCCATCGCGCAAGTCTTGACTATGATCTCGCGCCCCCAACAGCGCGGTTTGTCCCTCGTACAGTGGTGTCCGGTCATCGCGGTTGCCCAGAACATGACCGCCGCCGCACCCATCAGCGCGGCCATCGGCCTACCCCCATCCTCGTCGCCGGCGTAGGCGTGGCCCACGGTGGGGAGGATCAGCTCGAGTGTTGCGGCGAACCACGGACTCTTCTTCATGTCCTCGTAGCGTTCCTCCGGACTCTTCTGCGGGGGCCGCACGATCCTGGGACGCTGCCCGTGGACCGGGGCGGCAAGGTTGAGGAGGGCGCCGAGAACGAGGAGGGTGGTGACATGGCGGTGCTTCAATTTGCGAAACTCCTTCCGTTCCGACTCCGTGCAGGGTACAAACGTGCGCCTACCGGCTTCGGGCGGCAACCACCCCTGGAGTCGCCCGGCAGCGGCCTGACGGCGTCCGTCCCTAATCCGCCCGCCGCACGCGATACCCCTCCACCCTCTCCACCCCGAGCTCGTCACGCCTGACCGTCAGGAACATGTCCCGGTCCACCCAGCAGGGCACGAAGAACTTGTAACACATGAAGAGATCGAGCGGCCGGTGATCCGGCAGGACGGTCAGAACGCCCAGCCATCGCCCCCACGGACTGAAGACGCTCCACTGGTCGGGCATTCCCTTCCCGGACGCCGACCATTCCCTCACCCACAGATAACCCTCCGAGTCGACAACGAGGCCGGCCACCGGCGGATGCGACTCCTTGCGCGGCATTCCGTCGAAGATGCCCGGAGGCAGCGGCTCACCAAAGGACTCGCCCATCGCATACATGGCATCCATCCACGCGCGGTGCGACCCGTCGGTGACGCTCACCGGATCGGTCGTCCGCCGGATGATCCGCACCAGTTCGCCGTCGAGCGAGAACTGCAGGATCTCGTTGCGGCCGCCATCGCTGATGTAGACCGAGAGCGGGTCGCCGCCGACCGCGATGTGGGAGTCGACGGCGAAGGTAGGTACGAAGGGGTCCGCGATGCCGGCCGCGGCGTCGTTGTCCGCCACCCACATTTCCATGCCCCCCCACTTGCCGAACGAGTGCGCGTCGTAATCGTGGTCCACCCTTACGTATTCTTCGGGCCACCAGCGGTACGTGCTGCCCGGGCCGGGTTCGTTGTCCACCCCGGCCGCCTTCCGATCGATCACGCCCACGATGAACGACCCGTCCGGAAGGGTCATGAGCACGGACTCGCTCGCGTTGGGCACTCGCTCCCTGAGGGCGGCGCGGTCGATGGTCCGTTCCCGCAGGAGCGATCCGTCGGTGGCGAAGTAGATGACCGAGGTCATGTGGTAGTCCCACACGGCCAGCGTGTCCGGCGGCAAGTACTGCAGCCGCTCCGGCCGAATGAACTCGCCGGGCCCCTCTCCCACGCGCCCGATGGTGCCCGACAGCTTGCCGGAAGCTTCGAAGAGCAGCAGTCGTTGGCCCTCCGTGGACAGGATCGCCACCCTGCCGTCCGTCAGGCGGGCGATCCCGACCACATCCCAGATGAGCTGGGCCGAGTCGTTCGCCGCGCCGCCCGGGTACTCGTCTCCGCCGAGAACGATCTCGGGTTCGGGATCGATGGTCCAGAACTGGCCGGCGGGGTGCTCCGGCGTGTGGTTCACGACGATCTCGATGCCCGCGGAGTCGTGGACGGTGTAGCCGGTGCCGTTGGCGCCGGGGACCGAGGGGCGGTCGCAGGCCGCGGCGAGGATGATCGTGAAGATGGTGGCGAGGATGGTCGGCTTGCTCATCGGGGGGACTCCCTGCGCTTGGGTGGGGGACGCGCGCTCAGCGTTGGCGCGGCGGCAGATCATGACCCACAAGCAGGCAAGAACGGGGCCGCTCTCCCGAGCTCTCTTCGGGGTATCCGATTCAGCGCCGCAAGATGCTGTCGGGGCAATCCGACGCACACCCTCGTGTCCATCGTTCCACACCACGTGTCCGCCCGGCCACGATGGCCAGCGGTCAATAGTCGTTCTCAGCCACCCACAAAATGTCTACTGAACATTACATTTTGGAAACTTGGCATTACATCATAAACAACCAGGGTCAACCGTTCCGCCCGGGATGCGCCGCCGCGCGAATGCCCGGAACGCCCCTTCAGGAACCCCCCGGCCCCGTCCCCTCCGGAATCATGATGAACGAAGTCATGTCCGCGTCGTAGGCCACCGTGCGCCGGAATTCGTACGTGTCCGCGTCGTACACGTCGACTGTGCCGCCCGCGTTGTAGATGTACAGCAGCTCGCCGTTCGAGCTGACCTCCAGGCTCATCCGTGGCCGTCCCGCGAACCGCTGCCGGCTCTCCACCCGGCGGCCCTCCAGGTCGAAGGTCCAGAACTCGTAGTTCCCGATCTGCTGCACCAGCCCGTAGCCCTTCCTGCCCCCCGGCGCCAGCCGGAAGCTGACCCCCCGGCTCGGTCCCAGGGTGAAGAAGTCGAACTCCCGCTCGGCCAGGTTGACCCGCGCGATCCCCATGATGCGGCGGTTCTGGACGGGGTCGGTGAAGTTGAAAAGACCGGTGTGAATGCCGGTCTCGTCGTGCGAGCTGCGGGGGAAGCCGAAGCTGAAGCGTCCCAGTCCCTCCTCCAGCGGCCGCGACAGCTCCCAGCGATCCGCCTCCGTGTAGTTCTCCGTCTCCAGCACGAGAATGTCGCGGCCGAAGAAGTACAGATATTCGCCGTCGGGCGAGAACATGAGGCGCACCCGCTGCCGCTCCTCGCCGTCCGGCCACGGGATCGTGTCGGTGACCTCCTTCTCCTTCAGGTCGTACTTGAGCAGGACCGGGTCGTCGATCTCCCAGCGGTCGATCCGCTTCGTGTAGCGCATCGTGTTGAGGATGACGAACTCCTCCTGCGGGTCGACCGTCATCCCCCAGATCCGCACCTTCGAGTTTCCCCGGCTCAGCGTGAAGCTGTCGATCGACTTGCGCGCGGCCACGTCGATGATCTCGATCTCCTCGAACTCGGCGTTGCGCAGGTAGATGCGCTCGTGGTTCTGCGACAGCGTGAGGCTGATGGGGATTCCGGTCGTCGTCTCGATCCGGTCCACCACCTCGAGGGTGCTCTCGTCGATGACCAGGATGGACCGGTCGTAGGCGCCCATGTAGATGATGCCGTTGCCGCCGGTTTGGGCGTAGGCGGCGGACGCGGTGACGGCGATGGCGACGAGGGCCGCGGCAGTGAGCGCGGCGGTGGACCCCCTGATCACGGGAAGATCAGGTCGATCTTGCGCCAGTCCTTCTGGGCGGACGCGCACTTGCCGGTCCAGTCGGGCGCGTGGTTCAGCTGGTCGGGGACGTGGGCGGGCCAGAAGCAGGCCAGGTGACAGTCGAAGAGGTCGCGCTCGACGGGCTGGCAGAGGCCGGCGGTGCCGCCGGTGGAGTCGACCTCCCAGCCGGGGGCGAAGACGAGAGAGCAGCCGAGGGGGATGTGGGGGCCGGAGCGGCTTTCGAGGCCCACGACGTCGAGGTCGGCGGGGGTGGCAGCGGCTGAGGCGTCCCCGTTTTCGGCGGGCTCGGGTGCCGGGGGCGCGGCCGAACCCTGGGCGCCCACATGTTCCTCAATCCGCCGGGCCTTCTGGTTGATGGCTTTCAGGTGGTCCACTCCTCGCCCTCCTTGGGGTGTACGGTGATGGCCGGTTTCAACATAGGGGGCCGGGGGGTAGCTGGCGAGTCCGGTCCAGTTACTGTCGGTCCGTTGCCGAAGGTCACCCGGAAACTGCCGGAGCCCCCGCCCCCGCCCCCCAGCCGCCTCTCCAACGGCGCCCCCCGCTTCGTCGACTCCGCGGTCCCGTTGCCGCTGGAGCTCGAGGCGGTGGCGTGATCGGGCGCCCATCCGTCGCCGCGGCAAGACCCGGGACAAGAGCATGTCGGAATGGGACAGGCCACCGGCGGGATTCGTGCCGCCCCCCCAAGTCAGGTGCGGCGCCTCGCACGAGACGGTGCGGCGGGTGCCGTCAAAACAGTGGCGGCGCGTCGTTCACCGCGGACGATGCACGCGTCAAGCGCCTCTATCCGACGTGTGAGGTGTGACATGACACGAGCATCCCCCACTTTTCCCTCCACCCCAATCTCACTATACTTCGTACCATATCATATATTGGACCGTTCGATATGGTACAAACTATCCCACGTCCGCATCTCCTGGCCGCTCTGCGGGACCGCTTGCTGGCTTCGCCCGCAGTCACCATTCTCGGCGCACGCCAGGTCGGCAAGACCACCATCGCGCGCGAGCTCATGGACGCATGGCCCCGCCCGTCCGAGCACTTCGACCTGGAGAAGCCTCGCGACCGGCAGGCGCTCAGCCTCGCGCCGGAACGGGTTCTGAGCGGCTGCCGGGGGCTCGTCGTGCTGGACGAGGTGCAGCGATTGCCTCAAGTCTTCGAGATCCTGCGGCCACTGTGCGACGATCCGAATCGGAAGGCCGTCTTCGTACTTCTCGGCAGCGCCTCGCCCGGCCTTGTGAAGGGGGTCTCCGAAACCCTGGCGGGCAGGGTCCGATTCGTCGGAATGGGCGGGTTCTCCCTGCTCGAAGTGGGATCTCACCGTGCCGACCGGCTCTGGCTCCAGGGCGGGTTCCCCCGCGCGTTCCTTGCGGACTCGCCCGCCGACTGGGTGGACTGGATGGACTCGTTCACGCAGACCTTCGTGGAACGCGACATCCCGGGGATAACGCCGGGCGTATCGACCGAAGCCATCGGCCGCTGCTGGAGGATGATGGCCCATCTGCACGGGCAGCGCTGGAACGCGGCGGAGGTCGCACGCTCGCTCGATGTCCGATCGCCCACAGCGAACCGCTACCGGGACCTTCTGGTCGGCACGTACATGGTTCGGCTGCTCCCCGCCTGGTCCGAGAACATCGCGAAGCGCGTGATGAAATCGCCGAAGGTCTACCTGCGGGACAGCGGGATGCTGCACTACCTGCTCGGCTTGGAGAGCATGCGCGATCTCGCCGGCCATCCCCGGTACGGCGCGAGCTGGGAGGGATTCGCGCTCGAACAGGTGCTCCTGGCTCACGGCGACCGCGAATCCTACTACTATGCCACCAAGAGGGGCGCGGAGCTGGACCTGCTTCTGCGGCGGCATGGACGACACTGGGGCTTCGAGTTCAAGGCGAGCGAGGCGCCCCGCGTTACCAAGTCCATGCACACCGTGCTTCGGGATCTCGCGCTGCAGCACCTCTGGGTCGTGTACCCGGGTTCCAGCGAGTTTCCGATGCACGACCGCATCACGGCCCTACCGCTGGCGAGAGTGCATGAACTCGATCTCAATCCGCACCCCGCACGGCGCCTCACCTCCCACCGGGCCAGGCATTCGAAGAGCGCCGGCGTCCTCAAGTACGTGCTCTATGTGGACGGGCCGTCCGACCTGGCTCTGCTGCGCGCCCTCGCCGAGCGGCTGGGGCATCCCGCGGCCGACGTGTGGGACGACCAGGCCAACGCCTTCTACCTTCGCGACCTGCGACCGGTCGCGGGTGCCACTCAAGCCGACCCCGGTGCGCGATCAGGCCGCGATCGGCGGTCCGGCAGGAATAGGTTCGCGCTGACGCCCGCGCAGCACTTCCGCGCTCTTCGCCGCGACGATCCCGACCTGAGAGGCCTCGCGATCCTCGACATGGGGTCAGAGCCTCGCCAGGAGGTCGAGCAGGATGGCCTGCTGACCGTCTGGTGGTGCCGGGGGGAGGTCGAACGGCACCTCCTCCGGTCCGAGGTACTCGGCATCTACGCGGCCACCCGGTACTTCAACCGGCCGGTGATCGACCGGATCGAGGACGAGTTGGTGGATGTCACCTACAGCGTTCATCCGGAGGGCGGTCGCTTCCTGGACGATCCCGAGCGGGTCGAGCGCAGTCCCAGCGAATTCGTCAGGGAATTCTTCCGGCGCCTGGCGGACCGGATCGGCGACGAGAGCCTGCTTCCTCAAGGCGGTCTGCACCGCCTGGTCCGGTCGATGGACAAGCGGGACATCCCCTCGGGAATCTCCCGGGTCCTGGATCTGCTGGACACCCTGTTCCGGCGCGCCCGGCGCGATCAGAAGTGCCCCGTCACGGGTGGACCGGCGGCGATCAGCCGCGAGAGCGACGGTGATGTCTTCGTCGTGAGGGCGGAATGGGCGGAAGGTCCCTACCGGATCACAGGGCAGGCCCTTGCGCTCATCACGGAGGGAAATCCCGACGCGCGGACGAGGGACTGCATCGTCGAGGCTCTCCGGCGGCGGTGGGACGCCGGGGAGGATCGGCCGGTGGTGGAAAGCGAGCTGGTGGAGTCGTGCTCGCGGGCGCTGGCCTCGCCGGTTTGGGCGAGAGCGCGAGGAGCGCCTCCATCACGGCGCGGGCGCGAGGACGGTTGCTGACGGGCCGCCGCCGGAGGCGAGTTGCGGGCGTCACGCTGCCGCGGGTATCCTTGACCAACGATGACCACGCCGCCCGCCCGAGAACGAGAGCCGGTGCGCCGCACGCTGCCGCTCGGCGTCCAGTCCTTCCGGCCCATGCGGCAGGACGGGCACTACTACGTCGACAAGACGCTCCTCATCGAGCGACTCGTCCGGCAGGGATCGCGCTACTTCCTGTCGCGGCCCCGGCGCTTCGGCAAGAGCCTGCTGATCGACACGCTGGCGGAGCTCTTCCGGGGCAGCGAGGAGCTCTTCCGCGGGCTCGCGATTCACGACAGCTGGGACTGGTCCGTTCGCCGGGCCGTCGTCAGGCTCGACTTCGCCAGCGGAGTCTTCTCCACCCCTGAGCGGCTGGAGCAGGAGGTGGTCGCGCAGCTCAACGATCAGGTGCGCCAGGCCGGGCTTGGCATGGCCGAGGGCTTCGGGCCAGACGCCGACGGCACCGCCCCGCCCCTGCTGCGCCGGCTGATCCGGTCCCTGCACGAGACCACCGGCCACCGCGTCGCCGTCCTGGTCGACGAGTACGACAAGCCCATCGTCGACAACCTGGAGTCCCCGGACGTGGCCCGCACCAACCGCGACTTCCTCTCCGGGCTCTACGGCACCTTCAAGTCATGCGACGCCCACATCCGCTTTCTGCTGCTGACCGGGGTGACCAAGTTCTCCAAGGTCAACCTGTTCTCCGGGCTGAACAACCTGACGGACATCACCCTCGACCCCCGTTTCGCCACCATCTGCGGGTACACCCAGGACGAGCTGGACACCGTCTTCGAGCAGGAGTTGGAAGCGCCGGACCTCAAGCCGCTGGACCGCGGCAAGATCAAGGAGTGGTACGACGGCTACCGCTGGCTGGGCGAGCCCGTCTACAACCCCTACGACGTGCTGCTGCTGCTGCGCATTCGCAAGTTCCGCGCCCACTGGTTCAACACGGGAACGCCGCGGTTCCTGCTCGACTTCCTGGAGCGGCGCGGCGTCACCAGCTTCGCCCTGGAGGGCATCGAGACCGACGAGTCGCTGCTGTCGGCGTTCGACGTGGACCACATCTCGACCGAGGCGCTGCTCTGGCAGACCGGATACCTGACGATCGCGGGCGTGGAGGACGACGAGGAGGGCGAAGAGATCTTCCGGCTGGGGTACCCCAACCTGGAGGTGCGCCGGAGCCTGAACCGCCACCTGTTCGGCCGCATGACCGGCCGGCGCGACGACCCCGGCACCGCGTTCTGGCGGGGCATCTTGCGCGCGCTGCGCACCGGCGATGCGGCAGGCGTCGAGTCCGAGCTGCGCGCGCTGTTCGCGGGCATCCCGCACGAGTGGCACACCCGCAGCGACATTGCCCGCTACGAGGGCTACTACGCGAGCGTGTTCTACGCCTTCCTGCAGGGCACGGGCCTGGACGTGCGGGCCGAGGAGAGCTCGGCTGCGGGCAGGGCGGACATCGCGGTGGTGCTGGACGGCGCCGCGTGGGTCTTCGAGCTGAAGATCGAGGAGCGGGCGTCGGAGGGGGCGGCGCTGGCGCAGTTGCGGGAGCGGGGCTACGCGGACAGGCACCGCCGCGGGGGGCGGAAGGTGCACCTGGTGGGCATCCACTTCAGCGAGGAATCCAGGACCGTCACCGCGTTCGAGGTGGCGGAGGGATAGACGCCCGCATCCGGTTCCCGCCCCTCACCCCTCGAACTGCTCCAGATACCCCGGATTCTTCACCGCGATCTCTCCGTAGACCTCCAGGCAGGTGTTGGTCCAGCTCCGGATCCAGTCGCAGTAGTGCAGGTTCGCCTTCCCCGTGTCCCCATACCGCACATGCGCCTCGTGGTAGCATCCCCCCGCGCATAGCGGCCGCGCCCAGCAGGTACTGCAGTCCGTCTTGTTCGCCACGTGGTGGTGCCCCAGGAACTCGAACTGTCGCTGGCGGTCCAGCCCGCCATGCACCGACCCGATGCTGTGATCGTCCGACCCGGCGAACCGGTGGCAGAGCGCCACCTCCCCATCCGTCGCCACCCCCATCAGCCCCAGCCCCGCCCCGCACGGGAACGCCTTGCTCACCCCCTTGTGGATCTCCTCGATCGTGTCCTTCACGTTCGAGAACCCGTGGTGCCGGTCCTCGACCGCGAACTCGAGGAACTCCTGCGCCAGCTCCTCGAACTGGCCGAGCATGTGGTCGAAACCGGTGTCCTCGATGGCGTAGCCGCGCCCGTTGGCGGTCGTGACCGGCGCGAAGCCGACCTCCCAGAATCCTATTTCGTTGCGCAAATGGTGGAAAATCCGGGTGACGTTCAGCGTCTGGCGCGTGAGCGTCACGCGGGCCCCGATCGGTCTTGTGCGATGCCGCTCCAGCAGCCGCTTGATCTTCGGCATGGCGTAGTCGTAGCTGCCCATCCCGTTCTTGAAGACGCGGAACCGGTCCTGCATCTCCTTCGGCCCGTCGATGCTGACCGTCACCCCGATCCGGTTCTCGGCCAGCCAGTCGATCACCTCGTCGCGCAGCAGCGTCCCGTTGGTCGTGAGTGAGAAGTCGACATCCTTCCCGAGTTCCTTCGCCCGCTCGCGCGCGTACACCGCCGTCTTCTTCAGGACCTTGAAGTTGAGCAGGGTCTCGCCGCCGAAGAAGGTCAGGTGCGCCACGGGCAGGTCCCCCGACTGCTCGAACATGAAGTCGACGCTCGCACGCGCGGTCTCCTCGCTCATGTAGTTGGGCGCGGGATCGCACGTCGTGTCGACGATCTTGTCCTCGCCGTACTCGTAGCAGTAGGTGCACGCCAGGTTGCACTTGTTGGTCACGTTGAGGACCATCGTGGTGAGCGGGAAGTTCGACTGGGGGAGGACGCGGGGGAAGGTCTCTTTCGGGGCGCTGGTGAGGCCGATGGCGCGGACGCGCATGAGTTCGGCGAGGCTGCGGCGGACGGGGGATTCGCCGAAGCGGGGGGTGAGGGTAGTGATGATGGTGTCTTCGCTGGCGGGGCCGGCGTCGAGGGCCTGGAGGACGGCGAGGGAGGGGTCGTCGAGGTGGAAGACGGCGGCGGAGGGGACCAGGTAGAGGAAGGTCTCGCCCCCGGCTTCGAAGGGGTGGAACTCGCGCTGGGCGAGGAAGGTGGGGGCGGGCTCGACGACCGGGGGGGGCGCAGCCGCGTGGGCGGCGCCTGGAGCCGCGGTCGCGGACGAGCCCACGGCCTTGGGCGGCCCGGTGTGCGCGCGTGCGCTCATCGTTGGGTCCTGTGTAGTGGTGTCATCACCCTCACGGTAGGTTATCGGACGGATGGTCGCCAGACGAGGGAGAGGATTCGGACATGATCATCGTACTCAGACCTTCCACCTTCGCCGCAACCTTGCTGGCAGCCTCATTGGCCGCGGCCCCGGCGGCCGCCCAGGATCCCCCCGCCCCCACCCCGCCCCAGGTCACCTGCGCGGACTGGGGCTCCTACCGCTTCTTCGAACTGGCCTCGCCCGACACCGTCTTCGCGTGCATCGCCGTCGGCGCGGACCCCGGCGCCCCCGTGGACATGTACCGGGGGACGCCCCTGCACCACGCGGCGCGGGCCGTTTCCGACACCATCCTCATCAACCTCCTTCTGGCCGGAGGGGCCGACATCAACGCGCGGGACCGCAGGGGCCGCACCCCCCTGCACGAGGCTGCCCGGGCCAATCTCCATCCCGGCGTGATCACCGCACTCCTGGCCGCCGGCGCTGACGTGAATGCGCGCGACCTGCGCGGCGCCACCCCCCTGCACGAGGCGGTGCGCTTTAATCTCGAACGCCGGACGACATCCAACCCCAACCCGGAGGTACTCACGGCACTGCTGCGTGGCGGCGCGGACGTAGACGCGCGTGACGACCGCCGTAACACGCCCTTGCATGGCGCCTGGATCAATCCGCCTCCCGAGTACGCGTGGCGCGACCCCTGGGTCAATGCCGAGGCTGTCAGCCTGCTGCTCGCCGCGGGTGCCGATCCGCTCGCGCGCAACCAGAGGGGCGAGGCCGCGGATCCAGGCGTCTGCCGGAACTGGCGGCTGGCGATGTTTGCGCTGGTGGCGGCCCCGGCAGACTACGCCACCTGCGTAGAGGCGGGCACCGATTTGAACGCCCGTGACGAGAACGGCCACACCGTACTCCACCACGCGACCCTCAACACGGATACGGCCATCGTCCATCTGCTGCTCGAGGAGGGCGCGGACCCGAGCGTGGCGAGTTATGACAACCGCACCCCGCTCCACTTCGCGCTGCGCCGCCGCAACAACGCCGTTGCGGCCATTCTGGTGCGGGCAGGCGCCGACGTGAACACCGTAGCAAGCGACAGCATCACCCCTCTACACCTGGCGGCCTCCGACGAGGCCATGACGACCCTCCTCCTGGAGGCCGGCGCGGATGTCCATGCACAGGCCCTGCGCGGCACGGCACTCCACCGGGCCGAAACCGCAGGTGTTGTCGATGCTTTGTTGGATGCAGGCGCGGACATCGATGCTCTCAGCTTCTTCGGCACCCCTCTGAGGGCTTCGATCGGGGGCGACTCTCTCTCCGAAGTCACCCGCAGGCTCCTGGAACGCGGAGCCGATCCCAACGCGCGCAAGGCAGGCGGTCTGACCCCCCTCCGCACAGCCACGCTCACGCGACCGGCCGTTATCAGCGCACTCCTGGATGCGGGGGCCGATCCGCTGCTCGGAGACAGAACCGGCAATACGCTACTGCATACCCTGTCCCGCTACTCCACGTCCCGGGGCAGCGTCACGATCCCGCTCCTGCTAAACGTCGGCGTGGACATCAACCTGCCCACCAACAACGGAGAAACGCCGTTGCACGTGGCGGCGGGAGAATCGAGGAATTCCGGCAACGTGGCCCTGCTCCTCGAGCTTGGCGCCGACCCCGGACTGCGGACGACCGAAGGCGACACGCCCCTGCACTCCGCGATGTCGGCGTTTCGCCCCGACTCCAATTCGATCGCCACGCTCGTGGCGGCCGGGGCGGACATCAACGCGCGCAACGAGAGCGGCAGGACCCCGGTGCAAGTAGCCTGGCAGCGTGGCCACACCGGGGTGGTTGACCAGCTCCTGGCGTTGGGCGCGGATCCGGTCGCTGGGGACGAGGGGGGCGGGCCGGTCGACGTGGCCTGCGACTGGGGTGACATGCGCTTCTTTACGGCCATGCCGATCGCGAGTCTGAGAGGGTGCCTGGAGGCGGGAACACCATTGGATGCGCGGGGCAGATTCGGCGACGTGTTGCTCACCGGATTGGCCTCAAGCGACAGCCATGGCCCGGGTACCCTGGAAATGCTGGCGGTGTTTCTCGAGGCAGGTGTGGACGTCAACGGGCGGGACGACGCCAGCAGAACCCCCCTGCACAGAGTCGCGGACGCCGCTTTCGGGTGGAACGGCGCGGGCGTGGTCCCCTTCGCCAGAGCACTGCTGGACGCCGGCGCCGAGGTCAACGCGCGCGGCCAGCGTGGCCAGACACCTCTCCACGCCGCCGCGGGCTCGGACCGGGAGGGCATTGGGGACAGCCTGGTTGTGTTGCTGGCGGAAGCCGGGGCGGACATCAACGCCCGCACGGAGACCGGAACGACCCCGCTGCATCAGGCGGTGAACCGCCCGGCCATCGCGGCCGCGCTCCTCGAACTGGGCGCCGATCGGGCGGCGGTGGACGACTCGGGGTACGTCGCCGACCCGGTCGACTGCCAGAACTTTGTCACGCGCAGCTTTTTCGCGCTGGCAACCCCAGAAACCGTGGCCGGCTGCATCGCCAAGGGGGCCAACGTGAACGTCGCGATGTCCGATCCCTGGTCGCGCTTCGCCACCGGCCCATACGGCCCCCGCCCACTCCACACCGTCGCCGAATCGGCCCGCGATCCGGCTACCATCACGGTGCTTCTCAAGGCCGGGGCCGCACTGCACGGACGCAACGAGGAAGACTACACGCCCCTCCACCACGCTGCGAAAAACGGCACCCCGGCCATCGTGCGCTCGCTGCTTGAGGTCGGCGCGCAGGTGGACATGCGCGCGAGCGGATACGACGTCGACTGGGGATGGGACTGGACTCCGCTTCACCTGGCTGCCGAGAACAACCCGGACGAGGCAGTGGTCCGTGTGCTGCTCGAGGCAGGTGCGGATGTGAACGCGCGGGCCTACTACGGCCAGACGCCCCTGATCCTCGCCGCGGGAAATGCAAACCCGGCGGTCGCCACCCTGTTGCTGGAGGCCGGAGCGGATGTGAACGCCCGCGAATGGATGGGAAGGACGGCACTGCACGAAGCTGCCGCATCGAACGGGAACCTCGCCATGATCGATCTCCTGCTCAACGCCGGCGCAGACCTGCAGGCGGTGGGAGGCTACGCCGAGGAGTATGTGCGCATCTACTCCCCGCTGGACGGCGTCACGCCCCTGCACGTAGCCGCGGCGGGCAACCGGAATCCGGCGGTGTTGACCGCGCTAGTCCGCGCGGGCATCGAGGTGGACACGGGCCGGCCACCCGGCGCAGCCGCGGTCCCAATCGAACACGCCGGGACGTTCCTCACCGAGATCGCGATCGCGAACATCACGGACCCGGGGCACACGTCGCCCCTGCATCTCGCAGCGACCCGCAACCCGAATCCCGCGATCATCGAAACCCTGGTCGCCCTGGGCGCGGACCTGGAGCTGCGGGACAGGGACGGCCGCACCGCTTTGCACATGGCCGCGCGCAGCAATGCCCACGCATTCCTGGCCCTGCTGGCACTCGGGGCCGACGACACGGCCGTTGACGACGAAGGGCTCACCCCGTGGGACTACGCGAAGGACAATGAGGCGCTACACGGGCTGCCAGAGGTGCGGCGGCTGCGCGAGGAAGAGGCGAGGGGTGTGCGCTGATGGATCCATGTACGAGCGAGAACTCCCCGAGTTGGAAAGACAAAAATGTCAACTCCGGCTGACAAAAAGTGAATTGCAGTTGACATGGATAAGGTGATGAGACCGTTCGCCGTTACGATCACCTCGCTGGTGGTCCTCTTCGCCACGGCCTGCGCGGGTGGCCGACGTGCGGATTTGGAGAACGCATCAATCTCCCCTATGGAGTCTCCCGACGCTGCGGCGGCCACGACACCTTCCCCCCCTGACACCACCCCACCCACCTGCGATGACTGGCACAACTGGGATTTCTTCGCGTCGGCCTCCACCGAACTCGTGCGGGAGTGCCTCCAGGCAGGAGCGGATCCGCAAGCCCCGGTCAATAGCGCTCCGGCCATCTTCAGCGCCGCACGGTCGGCTGCCGACGCGAGTATCATCACCCTTCTGACGGACGCAGGGGCGGACCCCAACGCCCGCATGGGACCGGGACTGAGCGGCGGCGGCCGACCCGGCTACACGCCGCTGCACGTGGCCGCGGAGCGAAACCCTTCGGTGGGCATCGTCGACGCCTTGTTGGCGGCTGGCGCGGACGTAAACGCACGAGCCAACGACGGCAGAACACCGCTGCATGTGGCCTGGGCAAACCATCGTACCATCATCGAAGCGCTTCTCCGGGCGGGAGCCGACCCGCTGGCTCGCGACGAACGCGGCCGAGCCGCCGATCCGACCAGTTGCGCGAACTGGAACACGGCGGCCTTCTCGCGGCTCGCGCTCCCCAACGAATTCGAGTTGTGCCTGCAGCTGGGAGAAGGCGTCGAGGCGCGCGACACCGACGGGAACACGCCGCTTCACCTGGCCGCGGAAGCCGGGAATCCGTCCTCGGTGAGGATCCTGCTGGAGGCCGGGGCGGACGTGAACACCCCAAGCAACTCGGGAGCCATCCCACTGCACATGACCGTCCGCCACGAGAGTGCGGAGATCCTGACTTCGTTGCTGGAAGCCGGGGCGGAGATCAACGCCGGCGCGGGTGGATTTGGCACTCCTCTCCTGGTGGCGATCGCGTACCGCGGGTATGCCACGCGAAGAATCGGCGAGACGGCCGTGAACGCCCTGTTGGACGCGGGGGCCGACGTCAACGCGGCCGATTCGCAGGGTACCACCCCGTTGCTGGCAAGCCTGGATCCTGCGCGTCGCGAGGGGTCCCTGGCCGACCTTCCGTTGCGGCTGCTGGCCCATGGCGCGGACCCCAACCTGGACGACGGTCAGGGACGGACTCCGCTCCATGCGGCTGCCTCCGCCGAGGGACCGGAGATGGTAGGCGCGCTACTGGATGCTGGCGCCGATCCACAGGCGCTGGCCAGCGACGGTTCAACACCGCTTCATGCCGCAGCCAGGTCGGGGAGCGCCGAGGTCATCGACCTCCTGATCAGCGCCGGTGCGGACCCGGGCGCGGTGACCAGCGATTCCCGGACCCCGCTGCACCTCGCTGTCCGGCAGCGCAGGTCCGCCTTGTTCGGGGCCGAAGGTCGGCCGTCGCGACTTCCGGCGTTCGCGTTGCTTGAGGCCGGTGCCGATCCGGATGCGCGCACCGACGACGGCGACACGCCGCTCCACCTGCACCATTCGAGATGGGGATCCGATACTGCCCTGGTGTCCGGGCTCGTGCGCGCCGGGGCCGACTTGAACGCCCGGAACGCGATGGGCGAGACACCGCTGCATGTGGCTCGAAGGCTCGGTTACCTCCCGGCCGTGAACAATCTTCTGCAACTCGGCGCCGACCCCGATGCGCGCGACCACGCCGGCCGAATCGCCAATCCGGTCTGCTACTGGGAGCCGGAGGGATCCGGGGACTACGGATGGCTGGCCCGATCCCCGGCCGAGAGCGTGCAGGGTTGCCTGGAGAACGGGATCGCCGTGGACGCACGCGACGATGATGGCGCGACTTTCCTGGCAAGGATTGTCTCCACGCTGGGCTGCTGTGCCGACTTCGAGAATGTCCTTGCCGTATTCGTGGATGCCGGCGCGGACGTGAACGCGCGGGACAGTGCGGGTAGAACGCCGCTACATCGCGCGTTGGGCAATTCCAGCAGGATCCCCGCACCGGTCCTGCGCGGAGTGGTTTCAGCGTTGCTCGACGCGGGAGCGGACCCCAATGCGCGCAACTCGGTAGGCCGGACGCCACTGCACGTCGCTGCCCGGTCCCGGGGAGTGTCAGACCCCCTGGTCCGCCTGCTTGCAACCGCCGGCGCGGACCTCAACGCACTCAACAACGCCGGCGAAACGCCCCTCCAGCTCGCCCGGCAACGTAACGCCACCACAACCGTGCAGACTCTTCTCGAACTCGGCGCTGATCCGGCGGCGGCGGACGTTCCGAGCGCGACGCCCGATCCGGTCGCCTGCGAACGTTGGACCAGCGAAGACTTCTTCGCGCTCGCCACCGCCGACATCGTGGCCGGTTGCATCGCGGGCGGGGCGGATGTCCGGGCCGTCACTGGCAGGTATCGCGCTACGGAGCCGCTACTTCGTGCCGCCGCGAGTACCCGCGACCCGGCCGTCATCCCGGTTCTTCTGCGGGCCGGGGCAGATCTGAACGCACGAGACGACCGCTTTGGATTCTCGGCCCTCCACTACGCCGCCGAGAGCGGCACCGAAGTGCTGACACGGACGCTGTTGGAAGCCGGCGCGGACCCCAACGCATGGGCGATGGGCTACAACGTCGACTGGGGGTGGGGCTGGACCCCGCTGCACCTGGCCGCCCGGTCCAACCCGGACCCGGATGTCGTGGGCGCCTTGATCGAGGCGGGCGCGGATCTCGATGCCCCGAGCGGGGAAAGCTACCGAAAGGGCAATTCCCCGCTACACTATGCGGGTTCGAATCCGAATCCCGCCGTCACCGCGATCCTGCTTAATGCCGGGGCCGATGTGAACGCCCCATCGGTGCGTGAACGCACGCCCCTGCACGAGGCCGCCGCCAACGCCTCGGATCCCGCGGTGATCGAGCTTCTCGTCGAGGCCGGGGCCGACGTGAACGCACGCGACGCCAACGGTTACACACCGCTGCATTCCGCCGCCTGGTTCAACCATCGTCCGGAGATCGTGTCCGCGCTGATCGCCGCCGGAGCCGATGTGAATGCGCGCGACCCCGACGGATACGTTCCTCCTTCCGGGCGAAGGGCAAACGACCGAACACCGCTGTTTATGTCCGTCTACCGCGGCGACGTGTACATCGGGGGTCAGCCAATGCCAACCGGGCACAATGTCACGGTCGTGCAGGTACTGGCACGCGCAGGGGCGGATCTGACGCTGACGACCGGGTCCGGCCGAACCGCGCTCCACGCGGCCGCGCGGTGGAGCCCCGCCGCCTCCCCGCTGCTCATGCGCCTGGGCGCCGATCCGACCGCGCGCGACGCGGAGGGCAGGACGCCGATGGACGACGCACTGGGGAACCGTGCGCTTGAAGGGCTGCCCGAGGTGCGGCGGATGCGTGCAGCGATGCGAGCCGGGCGGGCGGGCCGGCGATGAACCGCGCGCGCAGCGGCCGCCACGGCCCCGGTCCCCGAATCCTGGCGATCGTCCCCCCTGCGCTGTTCCTTGCCGCAGCCCGCGCCGGAAACCCGCGGACAAACTCGGCAAACACACCCGCGGAAACCTCCACACCCGGCCACACCTGCGCCGACTGGGGCTCCCGCGACTTCTTCCGCTCAGCCTCGCCACAGGAAGTGAGCGAATGCCTGGAAGCAGGCGCCGACCCCAACGGACCTCCGGGCCTCCATCCCCTGCCCCCCCTGTTCATCGCGGCCGGAGTAACACCTCACGCGGCCGTCATCTCCTTGCTGGTCGAAGGTGGAGCGGACGCTTACGCCCGGGAGTGGGACGGACTGACCCCCTTGCACGAGGCCACAGGCCGCAATACACCGGCCGCCGTCGTCATCTCGCTTCTTGACGCCGGGGTGGACCCGAACGCCCGGGACCGGGACGGCATCGCCCCGCTGCACCTGGCGGCGCGTAATCGCAACCCGGGTATCGTCACCGCCCTGGTTGAAGCCGGTGCCGACCCCGATGTTCGCGGACCCTCCGGCAACACCCCGCTGCACATGGCCTGGTCCGGCTTGTCCCTCCCCGCAGACGCACATATCGCGGTCATACGGGAATTATTGCGGTTGGGGGCCGACCCCGTCGCGCAAAACGATCTCGGACTGATCGCGGACCCCACCCACTGCGCGCACTGGCAAACGACCGTTTTTGCTCGCGTCGCGCTCCCCGCCGACTTCGCACGATGCCTGGAAGAGGGCGCGGACGTGCATGAACGCGACGCGGATGACAACACCGCCCTCCACCGCACCGCCTCGTTGGATGCCAACGCGACGACCCTGCTGGTGGACGCCGGCGCCCAGGTGAACGCACGCAACAGTACGGGGCGCACCCCGCTCCACCATGCCGTGACGAACGGCAACTCGGCCTCCGTCGCCGTCCTGCTGGCCGCTGGTGCGGACGTTGATGCGGCGGACTCGCGCGGCGGGACCCCCATTGGGCGGGCCGCATGGCGCACCCTTTCCGCACCGGAAGACGCGACGGAGTTGGTCTCGCAACTGCTCGCGGCCGGCGCGGACCCCAACACAAGAGGAGAGTGGGGCCACCCGCCGCTATACATGGCCGCTGACCACGGAAACGTGGCGTTGGTCGGCGTGCTCCTGGAGGCCGGCGCGGATCCGAACGTGACGACTGACAGGGGCGAGTTTCCTCTCGAAGCCGCAGCACTGTTCGGCAACCCCGAAATCATCCGGCTCCTGCTGGCCGCCGGGGCGGATGTCAACACCCGGAACCCGAGGGATGGCTCCGCACCGCTGCACAGGGCGGTTTTCGGGGAGGACGCCGAGTCGCGGGTGTCCCCGCTTCTGGAGGCAGGCGCGAATCCACGGGCGCGAAACGCGGGAGGCGACACGCCCCTGCACCTTGCGCCGCCCACGTCCGACACCGTCGTGGTGTCCCTGCTGGTCCGCGCCGGGGCCGATCTGACCGCCCGGAACGAGCGAGGAGAGACGCCGCTCGAGGTCGCCCGCCACCACGCCAACGTGCGGGTCGCGCGCAAGCTGATCGAGCTCGGGTCGGACCCTGGACCGGAGGGCGCCGGATGGATCGACGACCCGCCGTGCGACTTCAGTCGGTTGGGCCTTCTCGGGAAGGTCCCGCTCGAGACCGTACAGGACTGTCTGCAGAAGGGTCTTCAGGTCGACAGACCGATCTGGTTCGATCGGGCTCCGCTGCTGTATCTGGCAGAACAGGAAATGGGCCGCGATCGGGCTGCTCCGGAAAAGATCGTTCTCTTCCTGAAGGCGGGCGCCGACCCCGACACGCGCAACCGAAATGCTGATACACCGCTGCATATGGTAGCCAGAGGCGGAGCCCGCGCCGAAGTCGCTGCCGGCGCGCTGCTGGCGGCGGGTGCCGACGTGAACGCGCGTAACCAAGAGGGGCGGACGCCCCTGCACAACGCGGCGGCGGCAAGGGGAGAGGATACGACTCTCCTGCTGCTTTTCTTGCAGGCCGGCGCGGAGGTCAACGCCCGCACGCAACTCGGCGAGACCCCGCTGCATTTGGCTACGCCCGGACGACCGCATCGCCATGCATGGCAGGACCGCGCCCAGGTCATCAACGCCCTGCTGGATGCCGGCGCGGAGGTGAATGCCAGGACGAGCGACGGGCGGACCCCGCTGCACATGGCCCTGGAAGCAGACCGACCCGCCGCCGCAATGAAGCTGTTGGAGGCCGGAGCGGATCCGGCGGCGCGAGACGGCGCGGGGAGCCTCGCTGATCCGGTCGCCTGTGAGCGCTGGGGCACCGCGACCTTTTTCGCCGCCGCCAGTGTCGATGTCGTGGCCGGCTGCCTCGAGGCAGGCGCAGACCCGAATCCCATACCGCGAACGCAGGACCGCAACCGGCCGACGCTCCTGCATGTGGCTTCGGTCCATGCGCGGGATCCCGCGGTGATCAACACCCTGGTGCGGGCGGGGACGGTTGTCAACGCGCGTGACCGGTTCGGCTACACGCCCCTCCACCAGGCCGCCGAGAACGGTACTCCGGACGCAGTGCGGGCACTGCTTCGGGCAGGCGCGGATCTTCACCTGCGACAGCGGGAATCCGACTCCTGGTTCGCGCCAAGAGGGGGACGCGCCGCCCTGCATTTCGCGGCAACCAACCCTAACCCCGAGGTTGCCGCCGCGCTCCTCGATGCCGGTGCGGACGCCGGGGCACGCGAAGGGCCACGGGGCCAGACATCGTTGCACATCGCCGCGCAAAACCGGAATCCCGATGTGGCCGGACTCCTGCTGGAAGCCGGTGCCAACGTGAACGCCCGCATGTTCAGCGGGCTCACACCGCTCCATGTGGCAGCCACGAGCAACGCAAATCCCGCGGTGCTCGCCATCCTCCTGCAGGCCGGGGCCGACCCCAACGCGCTTGGAGAAAGCAGCGACTGCGCCCACTGGAACTGGTCTGGCAGGCTGACTCCACTATACGGTACGGCCCGGGACAACCGGAACCCCGAGATTGTGGCGATGCTCGTCGCCGCGGGAGCGGACATTGACGGGCGCGGGGCGCAAATGCGGTTTGCCTGCGACTCCTCGCCTACGACACAAGTCTCGCCGCTATACATGGCGGTACGCTACGACGGACACCCCGTCATGATCGAGGCACTGGCGCGCGCAGGCGCGGACCTGGAGCTGAGCGATCCGGATGGACGTACCGTCCTTCACCGGGCCGCGATCGAGAGACCTTTCGTCTTCCCGCTGCTGCTACGCCTGGGCGCCGATCCGGAAGCGCGCGATGCCGAGGGGAAAACCCCGATGGACTACGCCCGGGAGAACCCCGCACTGCGGCCATGGGAGCGGGTGAGAATGTCAACTCCGGTGGGAAGCCGCCTCCTCGACCTCACCTTCGACGTAGTTGCAGATCGCCTCGTAGATCTCCCGTAGCGGGCAGGTGGCCCTCTGGATCTTGAGCTTCAGGCGGACAGCCTCCTTCGCCTTTTCCCAATGCCCGCAAAGTTCGAGGTCCTCGATGCACTCCATACAGGCCCATACCCCGCCACCACAGAAGCTCAGAGCGGCGCCGATGTTCAGCGGGGTAGGGGTTGCGATAGCAGCCACGACCAAGGGCTTGCAGGCCAGCGCACCCCCGGCACAGACAGTACACTTCACGCCCATCTTGATCGTTTCCCAGGTGCTACACTCCCGGGCACCGCCTCTCCGCTGGTCGAGGTCGGCGTCGATGCAGACGGACACCTCCACCGTAAGCAGCTCTTCGGCTTCCGCCACGCGAGGCGAGATCGCCATCGCGCCCCCGGCAAGCAGTGCCACCGCCGCCATCGGCTTCAGGAACTCCCTGTCATCCTTATACCGAAAGGCCGTCCTTACGGCACTCGCCGTCAGACAGAAGATGAGCATCGGAGCAAACCCGATGGTGAACAGCAGGACCATGGCGACGGGTATGCCCCACCACAGCAGGTCCTTGGTGATGCTCCAGAGTAGTCTGCTCATTTCCCCTTCTTCCTTTCCGCTTCGATGAACTTCATGCTGTCCAGCGACTCGAAGATCGTTTTCAATTCCCCGACCGACTCCCGCCACGCGTCAAGGTCCACCTCAAGTTCGCCGCGTTCGATCTTGGCGAGCAACTCCTCCACCTCTTTCTCGACATCGAAGTCCTCGGCCACGCCCTCATCCGCGATCATGGTCATCAGCTCGTCATACGAGTCGGCCGCGATCTCTCGAACCACGAGGCCATCAGGCCCCTCCACCCGCAACACGAGAGGGTGGTCCAGAGTTCCCCCGGCCGCCAGAACCGCCTCTTCCAACTGCTGCTCCGACGCCTCGGTCAGCGCCAAGACTCCCGCATCGGTGATGGCCACCTCCAGAACCATCTCCTCCATGAGGGCATCCTGCTCGTCCGTGCAGGCCGTCACCACCGCGAACACGGCGATCATGGCCAGTGTGTGTCTCCAGTTCATGGAAACGCTCTTTTCGGAGTAGGGGACGAGGCGGGAGGCGATCCCGCTTCGTCCCTGTGGTGGACGGGCCGCTACCCGGCCCGCCTCTATTGTGGGCTTACCTGCCCGGTGTGTCCATTGCTCACCGGCCCGGACGTGGTGCCGGGCCATAGCAACAACCCAGCAGGAGGAACCCACAGGCCCTGCCTATTCGTCCGAAGCCGGTGCGGGAGCTACCCGCTGGCCCCATGCTGGACTGTTCTATTCAGCAGGCGACCCGACTTCGGCCCCTGCTGGATTGTTGCATCCAGAAATGGTACGTCCCCTCTTCCGGTTCCGCAACCTCCTGATACCGCTTGAGACCTTGCGACACGCCCCAACGGTCCCCATCCTCCCATCCCACACAGAAGCGGTGGGCACCCCGGATAGAGCCCGGGGCACCCACCTACGCCCGACATTTTCCCAAAGGGAGGTAGCAAATGTCAGACGCTGATTCCGTCGCTGGGGCCAGCGAGAGACTGGCGAAGAAGATGCTGACCGAAGCGTGAACTGTCAATGACATGAGGGGGAGAATGAGACCGTTCGGCATCGCGGCCACCTTGCTGGTCGCCCTCTTCGCCACGGCATGCGCGGGTGGGCGGGGGACGGACTCGAAGGGCGCGAACAGTCCCGCAGCGGCTACACCCGGCGCCGCGGCCGCGCCGACACCGTCTACATCTGAACCCACCCCACCCACCTGCGACGACTGGCGCAACCGCAACTTCTTCGCATCGGCCTCGCTGGAACTCGTTCGCGAATGCCTTGAGGCGGGCGCGGACCCGCAAGCTCCGGTGACGTCCGCTCCGGCGATCTTCAGCGCGGCGCGCACCGCAACCGACCCGGGCATCATCACCCTTCTCACGGACGCCGGGGCGGATCCCAACACTCGGCTGGGCGGGGGACTCCGAGGCACCGGCAGCGCCGGCTCCACCCCGCTGCACACGGCTGCGGCGCAGAACTCCACGCCCGGTATCGTCAACGCGCTGGTGGCGGCCGGCGCCGCCGTAGACGCGCGTGACAGTGAGGGTAGGACGCCCTTGCACGCGGCGTGGACGAACGGTCGCGCCGTGATCCAGGCACTCCGGCGGTTGGGTGCGGACCCATTGGCTCGCGACGAGCGCGGCCGGGTCGCCGACCCTGTCAGCTGCGCGAACTGGAACACCGCGGCATTCTCCCGGCTGGCACTTCTGAGCGAATTCAAGCTGTGCCTGGAGCTGGGTGAAGGCTTGAACGCGCGCGACAGCGACGGGAACACGCCGCTCCACCTGGCGGCGGAAACCGTGAATCCCTCCGCCGTACGGTTCCTGCTGGAGGAAGGGGCGGATCTGAACGCCCCAAACAACTTGGGGGCGACACCTCTGCACATCGCGGTCAACAATGAGGGCGTGCAATTCCTGGTGATGGTGCGGGAGGAAGGGGCGGACATCGGTTTCCCGAGCAGCATCACGCCTCTCCACATTCCCGAGGGCAACGAAGGAGAGGAGATCCTGCCCGGGCTGCTGGACGCTGGGGCGGACATCATGACTGCGCTACTGGAAGCTGGAGCCGACGTCAACGCCGGCTCAGGCACCTATGGTACTCCCCTGTTGCATGTCATCACCGGAAGCCGGAGGGTCCGCACGGCGGCGATCAACGAAGCTGCCGTAGCCGCACTCCTGGAAGCGGGGGCCGACGTCAACGCCGCCGATTCGGACGGCAACATCCCGTTGCTGGCAAGCTTGAACACCGAGCGTCGTGAGGCTCCCCTCTCCGCGCTTGCGTTGAGGCTGCTCGCGCTCGGCGCGGATCCCAACCGTCGCGACGGCCGCGGCCGAACACCACTCTTCGAAGCTGCCGCCCTTGAGGAGCCTACGGTGATCCATGCGCTGCTGGAAGCGGGGGCCGACCCGCTCGCCCTGACCGACGACGGGGCCTCGACGCTTCACGCCGCGGCCGCGTCGGGAAGTCCCGATGTCGTCAACCTCCTGGTTGGCGCCGGTGTGGATCCGAACGCGCTGATGGGCGATTTCGGGACTCCGCTGCACATTGCGGTCGGGGGGTCCTCAGGCGGCTTGTTTGCACGCACGGTTGATTCGCACTGGCGACTCCGCGCGTTCGCGTTGCTCGAAGGCGGCGCCGATCCGAATGCACGCGCCAAGCAGGGAGACACTCCCCTGCACCGCACATCAGATACTGTCCTGGTGACCGGGCTGGTGCGGGCCGGGGCGGACGTGAACGCCCGCAACGACATGGGCGAGACGCCACTTCACCTGGCTCGTAGACGCAACAGGCTTCCGGCTATCCGCAGGCTCCTGGAATTCGGCGCCGATCCGGAAGCGCGCGACCACGCGGGGAGGATCGCCGATCCTGACTGCCATTGGGAACTCAGGGGTAGTCCCCTCCACGGAGCGGCGTTCCTGGCAAACGCGCCGGTCGAAAGCGTGCGCGGGTGCCTTGAGAGCGGGATGTCGGCGGATGCTCGCGGGGAGAACGGTGCGACCCTGCTGGAGAACATGGTATCTGCACTCGCCTGCTGCGCGGATTTCGAGAATGTCCTTCGCGAGGTTGTGGCAGCGGGTGCGGACGTGAACGCATGGGACGATGAAGGCAGAACCCTCCTCCATCGCGCTCTCACCATGTCCGGGAGGGTTCCCGCTTCGGTCTTGAACGTCGTGGCGTCGGCGCTGCTGGAAGCGGGGGCCGACCCGAACGCGCGCGATCTGCAGGGCAGGACACCGTTTCACACCGTGGCGGGCACCGGGGATTCCAGCTTCCTGGTGGACATCCTGGCAGCGGCCGGTGCGGACATCAACGCGCGCGACAACAGTGGCCAGACCCCGCTCCACATCGCCCTGGGCGGCTACGACCCTGCCACGGTCCGCGCTCTGTGGCGCGCCGGAGCCGATACGGCGGCCCGTGACAGTGCCGGCACCACAGCCGATCCGGTCGCCTGTGAGCGCTGGGGCACCCGGAACTTCTTCGCCGTGGCCACTGCCGATATCGTGGCCGATTGCATTGCGGCCGGGGCGGATGTCCATACTGCGGTTGGCAGATACTCGCGCGTTGCCGTACCGCTCGCCAAAGCCGCCGAGTGGACCCGTGACCCCGCCGTCATCTCCGTATTGCTGGAAGCCGGGGCGGATGTGCACGCACGCGACGACTTTTACCAGTACACCCCTCTCCACCATGCCGCCCGAAAAGGAACGGAAGCGATGGTGCGGGCGCTCCTGGAGGCTGGCGCGGACGCCGATGCCTGGGCCACCGGCTACAACACCGATTTCGGTTGGAACTGGACCCCGTTGCATCTGGCTGCGGAAAACAATCCGGACCCGGGGGTCGTCGCCGCTCTTCTGGAGGCGGGCGCGGACTTTGAAGCCCTCGGCGGGGCAGCCTTCAGGCCGCCCGCCAACTCTCCGCTACACTATGCGGGTGCGAACTCGAACCCCGCCGTCGCCGAGGTCCTCCTCGACGCCGGTGCCGACGTGAACGCCCGTTCGCCGAGTGGCCGGACCCCACTGCACGAAGCCGCCGCCTACGCTTCGAATCCCGCGGTCATCGAGCTTCTGGTCGCGGCGGGAGCCGACGTGAATGCCCGCGACCTCAACGGCCACGCACCCATGCACTCGGCCGCCTGGTACAACCACCGGCCGGAGGTCATGGCCGCGCTGATCGCCGCCGGGGCCGACCTGAACGCGAGGGATCCCGACGGCTACGAGCCTCCCGCCGGGGGCAGCGTCAACGACCGCACGCCGCTGCTCATGACGGTGTACCGCGGGGGCGGCTACATCGGGGGTGGGCCGACGTACACCAAGTTCAATGCGCCGGTAGTGGAGACGCTGGTGCGCGCCGGCGCCGACCTGACGCTGACCGACGAATCCGGCCGCACGGCGCTGCACGAAGCCGCCAGGTGGCACCCCGCCGTCTTCCCCCTGCTCATGCGTCTGGGCGCCGATCCGACCGTGCGCGACGCGGAGGGCACGACGCCGCTGGACTACGCGCTGCGAAACCGTTCTCTGGAGGGGCTGCCCGAGGTGCGGCGGATGCGGGAGGCGCTGCGCCGGAGGTAATCCGCGCGACCCTTCCTCACCGACGCTCCCGCGACCCTCCCCGATCCCCCCCACCAATAGTCGGCCGCCCCGGCATCTCCATCACCCGCCACGGCTCCCACCGCATGTACAGCGGCACCGTGACGATCAGGTGCGCCCGCCCCCGCAACTCCTTCCCGTCGGGCCCGGTCCACGTCCCCACCACCCAAACGTCCCCCACATTGTTGCGCTGACCGCTGCGATCCGGATTCGGCCCATCCAGCGCCGGCATGAACAGCCCGTCCTCGTCCAGCGACCCCACAAACTCGATGTCGTCGTCGTCGAAGACGGCCGAGTATTCCTCCATCGACCACGTCACGTCCACATGGCCGAGTTCCAGATCATCGCCCGTCTCCGGCTTGCCGTCGGGACCGTCGCTGTACGCGACCGCCTCGAACTGCGCGTAGCCCTTCGGGAAGGCCCCACCCCCCAGCCGCGACATCCCCCACTCGGGCGTCACCGCGATCCGGTCCACGGTTTTGTAGACCGTCAGGTGCCCAGGCACCGGACGCCCCCCCACAAACACGTCGCGCGCCCCCGCCGCCACCTCCTCGCCCGCCGCCACCTCCACCGACAACCCATCCGACTCGCTCCGAACCACCCGCACCACCTCCACCCCCGGCCCGAAGTCAACATCCCCCACCCCCAACCCCACCCCCATGTTCACCCCATGCACCGTGACCGTCCCGCTCGTCCCCGCCTTCAGCGACACGGGATGAAGCCCAAGCAGCACCGGCCCATCCACACGCAGCAACGTCACATCGGGCCCGAACTCGTCGTACGCCCCCGCGAACCAGCGGCCGTTGATCTCGCCCCAGCCACGCTCGACCATCATCACCTCGCGCAGCTCGGTCTCATCGTCCCCACCCTCGAACGACCGTCCCCGCCACTGGTACCCCGTGTACACGATCGAGCGGCCGCTCCGCTCCACCTCTTCGCCGGTGCGCGCATAGGTGTACCTGGCCGTGCTCGTGAAGCTGGTCGCGTCGGCCGCGGCGGCGATCTCGACCGTTCCGTAGATCGGTCCGCGGCCCGGCTCATAGCCCTTCAGCGCCCAGGTGCCGGCCAGGCGTGCCGGCCGCATCGTCGCCGACCATGAGGTCCACTCGTCCGTCTTGAGCGGGAAGACGCCCGACAGGTGGGCAACCGCCTTGTCCATCGGGTGGCGCGAATCGGTCGCACCCGGCCGCGGCGGCCCGAAACGCCTGAACCCCTGCGTGTCGGAGAGCGGATAGTACCCCCGGTGCATCGCCATCAGCAGCTTCCACTCCTCCCGGGTGCGGCGCTGGGTGATCACCCGGCCCATCGAGTGGCACTGGCTGCAGGTGTTCTCGACATCCTCGTCGGCCTCGTACGACCAGTCGATCAGACGACGCTCGACCTCGAAGCGGCCGGGCCTGAGTTCCTCGGGGGCGAGACCGTGCTTGTCGGAGAGGTAGCGGACGATGGCGCGGGCCGTTTCGGGATCCAGTTCGGCCTCGTTCAGCGTGACCATGCGCCGGATCGACTGCTGCCAGCCCTCGGGCGTCTTGCGCATGAACGAGACGCGGCTCATGAGGCCGTCGTCGTCGACGGTGTGGCAGCGCTGGCATGCGTCGATGACGGTCTGGTCGGTGACGGGGATGCCTTCTTCGCCGTTGTCGTCGCTGTCGGGCTGTTGGGGGGCGGCGGGTGGGGGGAATGCGGGGAAGAGCAACAGGGCTGCGGCTGCGGTCGTTGCGAGGAATCTCATCCGGCCGTTTGCCTCCCTGTTCGAGGGTAGAAGGTCGCTGTGCCATGCGACGGTTTGATTTAGTACGCGGGAGGGGGGTGCGCCAGAGAAGGAACGCGTGGTCGGCTATTCGTGGCTGCGAAAGTCGCACCCGCAGCCGGGCGCCCGGCTCAACCGGCCATCCAGGGTGGCAAGCGGGACATCCAGCGTTTCCGCCAACGCCACGTACCAGGCATCGTAGGAACTGACGTTGTCCCGAAGCTCCCAAATCCTCTGCGCGAAGGGAGCAAACGGGAACAACCCGATCCGCAGTTCCGCCAGGTCCCGGAGAGCCAGGGCCGCGACGCCCTGCGACAGCTCTCCGTGCCGGACCGCCCGCCGCAGCACGCTGGCGACCTCGACAGGCATGTGATGTGGGGCCGCCAGCGGACCGGCACCCAGTTGTTCGGCAGCCCAGACCCCTTCCGGCCCGCCGTCGATCAGGGCGGAGGCGACGACGGTCGCGTCGACGACCAGGGTCACCGGCGATCCGCGTCGCGATACCGGAGGATGGACGCCGACGGGAGTCTCGTGCCGGTCACCGCCTTGCGTTCGCGGATGCGCTCCAGCACCTCCCCGATATCCGGCCGGTCGGCGAGGTCGATCAGCGCAGACCTCAGGTACGACTGGAGTGAACGCCCGTTCGCCGCGGCGCGGGAAGAGAGTTCACGGGAAACCTCTTCGGGGACATTCCGAATGGTGATGGATTTGGACATGCATGCATTATGATGGCGTTAGCTGTGATTCGCAAGCTCCTCGTCTCGACCGGGCCGGGCCCGAGGCTCTCTCAGCGGGGAATCCCCCGGCTGAACAGGACTTCCAGTCCCGGCTCTCCCACCACCGACATCGCCTGCTCCACCGGCCGCCGCAGTATCGCCCGCACCTGACCCGTCACCGGGTCGCGCAGGATGGTGATCGGCCGGTCCGAGTCGGCGTCGAGAAGGGCCGACCCGTCGCCCCCGGCCAGGGTGATGCTCTCCAGTTCTCCCTCCCACGTCACCGGCACGGCGAACACGAATCCGGCGCTCTCTCCCTCGGCGTCGGGCGACTCCGGCATGTCGAAGCTGATCGAGAACGCTTCGCTTCCATCGTCGGTCCGGCCCCTGACGGCGAAATCGCTCCCCGGCGGCGGCACCGACGGCAGCGCCTCCACAATGAACGAAGGCTCCAGGAACGGATCGCCGTCGGCGTCGAGTCCGCCCCAGACCAACACGGTTCGGGTCTTGGGGCCGAACGTTGCGGACGCCTCCGTATGCATCCGGTGCCGGACCCCGTTCGCACGGTGGTAGTCGCTGATCCACTGGCCGCCGCAGTAGGACATGATGTCCGGCGCGTAGGGGGTCACGAGCCTGCCGGACTCACGGTCGAATCCCCACGATCCGATGGTCCCCCACTCATGCGGATACAGCGGATCCGGCCCGCCGGCCCCGCCACACGGGGCGTGCCACAGGCCCATGTTGTGTCCGAGTTCATGGGCCACGGTGGGCGCCGCAGGTATGGAAAAGCTCGACCAGGAAGGGATGTCGTACGCGACTCCGAAGAGTCCGGAGGCCTTTACCGGCGCAAGCATGCTCAACCAATAGCCGGGGCGCCCCTCCATGAGCCGGATCGCCTCGGTCTCGACGAGGATGACGAAGCCGTTGTTGGTTGAAGAGACGACGGGGTCGTGCAACTCGATGTCCCACCCGCCTATCGGCAGGAAGGTCCGCGTTTCCGCCAGCATCGGGTGTCCATCCGGGTCCTCTGCCATCCCCGCGGTGGTTTCCAGGATGGACGAGTCGGGATCGAACTCGTAGAGAAAGGGAATCAGGGTGAGCTGGAGATCCGCGAGATCGGCCACGTCCACCGTCAAGCGTCCGGTTGCCGGTATCCGCGTGGGGATCCCCAGGTTCGAGTCCAGGTCGCCGTCCGGGTCCACCTCGATCACCATTTCCAGTCCGGGTCGCATGACCGAAGCCGGGATGTCGGCGTTTACCGAACTCGCCAGATTCCCCTCGTCGACCTCCCTGGGAATCCTCCCGGTTCCCGCGGCGATCTCCGCCACGTGGACCTCGGCGTCGTTCACGTAGAACGTCGCCCGGACCGCCGGCAGCGTCTCGCCATCGGCATTCCCGGAGGCCAGGAACACGCGCAACAGCGCCGGCCGGGCCGGCACGAGCGGCACCGGGTATTCCCGCGACTGGACGGATTGCGTCAGGTAGGCCGCCGCCATGTCGCAACGAGCCAGGCGATGGAAGGGAACCCCGCTCAGCCACGTGAGGAAACCGGCTTCCTGCGGGGCGCACAGGTCCGTGCCTCCCGACTTGAAGCTCTCGAGGTTGCCGAGGGCGCTCATTCCGGTGGGAACCGGCCCGGACAGCCCGGCGTTGTTGCCGACCCACAGGTATCTCAGCTCCGTCAACTTTCCGATCGAGTCCGGAAGCGGTCCTTCCAGGGCGTTGTCCTGGAGGAACACTTGCGACACGGTACGGAGGTTCTGGAACGAGGTCGGGATCGAATCGGTCAGGTTGTTTCCGGAGAGGTACATCGTCTGGAGACCCTCCAGGTTTCCCAATTCCTCCGGAATGGAACCCGCCAACCGGTTCCGCTGGAGATTGAGGTGTTCCAGGCCGGAAAGGTCACCGAGTTCGGCCGGTATCTCGCCGGACAGGTGGTTGATGCCCAGGTTGAGTTCGGTTAGAGAGGCGAGGTTGCCCAGTTCGGGTGGAATGGGACCGGTCAGTTCACACCAGCGCAGGTTGAGGGTTTCCAGCTTCGACAGGTTGCCGAGCGCCGCCGGAATCTCGCCGAATAGATAGTTGCCATCGAGACGGAGCCCCCGCAGTTGGGTCAGGTTGCCGAGCTCGGGTGGAATGTGACCCGTGAGGCTGGCGGAGTTCATGATAAGGTATTCCAACTTTGCCAGCCTGCCGATTCCCGGCGGTAAACCACCCAGGCTCGTACCGAACAGATACAGGCCGCGCAGTTCCGCCAGATCAAACAACTCGGGGGGCAGCGGTCCCTCCAGGTGGTAGTTGCGGCCGAGGCTAAGGAATTTCAAGTGGGCAAGCTGTCCCAGCTCCGGCGGGATCTTCCCAACCAGGAGATTGGAGTATAGGTACAGCCTCTCTACATTCCCGGCCGCGTCCGTGTATACCCCGTACCACTCCCCGAGAGGCTGGTCGGTCAGCCAGTTGTCATTGTTGTACCAGTTGGCGCCGCTTGTGGCTTCGTAGAAGGCTTCCAGTACCTCGCGCTCCGTGAGGGGGGCGCACTGCTCTCCGGTACCCTCGTGTGTTGGAATGGTTCGCAACCACAGCCGGAAACCCGGATCGTCGGGAACGCACAGCCGGGTGTTCGAATACCCCAATTCGACGAGGGGCAGGTTTCTGAGGGATTGCGGCAGCGGTCCGCGCAGTCCATTGCCGGAGACGTTGAGTCTGGCGAGCCTCGGCAGGTTGCCCAATTCCGAGGGCAGTTCACCGAACAGGTCGTTGCCGGCGAGGTTCAGGGCTTCGAGATTCACCAGATTGCCGAGTTCCGAGGGCAGTTCACCGGACAGTCCATTGCCGCTCAGGCCGAGTCCCGATACCCGTCCTACGGAATCGGTCTCCACGCCGTGCCAGCCGCTCAGATCAACGCCTTCGAGCCAGCCTTCGGAATTGGTCCAGTTTTCGCCCCCCGTCGCCTCGTAGACGACTTGCAGCGCTTCGGCATCCCGCTCCCCACACCAGTAGGCCGCGAAGAACAGGAATCCGTCCACCCATTCCCCGAACTCGGGGGTGCGGGGCACGCAGAGCTCCTCGTTGCCCGCGATGTCGAAGAACAGCGGCTGAAGGTCCGTGAAGACCGCGGGAACCACACCCGCCAACTCGTTGTCCGCGGCCCAGAATCCCCGGAGGCTGTCGAGTTCCGCGAGTTCCGGTGGCAAAGAGCCGCTCAGGCTGTTGTCGCTCAGCCAGAGCGCGCCCAGGCGTCCGAGATCTCCGATTTCCGGAGGGATGGCGCCGGTGAGCCCGTTTTGCGGCAGGTGCAGGAAGCGAAGAGCGGCCAGGTCGCCCACCGCGGCCGGCAGGCTGCCGACCAGACCGTTGTCCCGCAGCCGGAGGCCCGTTACCCGGCCCGTGCTGTCGGCTACGACGCCGTACCACTCATCGAGTGACTCGTCACTCAGCCAATTGTCGTTTCGCGTCCAGTCGGGGCCGCCGGTGGCGTTGTAGAGGGCCACAAGTGCGTCGCGATCGCCCGCGTGAACCAACCTGGCGGGCGATGGGCCGGATGCGAGCGCGGGTGGGGGCGCCAGAGCCGCATCGTCGCAACTCGTGGCCAGGATCGTCATGGCCAGAGCTGTGAACAAGGTCGTCCGGCGTCCGAACACTCCGGAAGTGGCCGTTGGAGAGTTACCGGTCATCTGTGGGCTCCTTCCATCTCACTCGAACGGGCTTCCACCGCGTCCGTCGGTGTAGTCGTGACAACTCGGGAATCTGCGCCAATGTTCATGCGTCTACAAGGATGCTTGCCATTGCCGACAACGGCCCTTTGCGAGGATATGTATGCACAGGAAGGCTTTATGTTGATTCAAGGACTCCGGGAACCGAAACCCCGGCCCTGTCCGCCTCCCGGCACCAACACCCCGTCCGCCACCAGCAGCGCCACCACGCCGATGAAGTTTGCCAGGTCGACAGGAGGCAGGCCCTCCCGCGCGGCCCACTCGGAATACGATTCGTAGAGCGCGCCCGGGTTCCTGCTCGCGGCTGCGAGGTGGACGATCCGCAGCAGGTCGATGTCGCGAAAGTAGCGCACCCCTTCCGGGAAGCGCGGGGTGACCAGAGCGGGTGCCATGCGCAACCGGTTGCCGAAGACGAGGGGGCGTTCGACGGTGTCACGGCGTCCCGCGCGCAGGCGTCCCGAGCCCAGGCGCAGCGCGTGAAACGCTGCACGCACTTCGGGATCGTCGCGCAGCGCCACCGCGTCGGGACCATCCGGGGAATTGGGGTCGACTGCGGTCCCGGCGTGGTCGGCGAGCCATTCGGCCCGGCGTTCCCAGAAAACGTCGTTGCGCTCCCCGCCCCCCGTCTCCGCCACATGCTCCGCAAGGCCGCCTCGTAGCGCCCGGTACATCGCCTGTTCCCTCCGGCCGAAGAACTCGACGGCCGTCTCGGCCATCTCCGCATCGCGTATCGCCGTGTTGACCGCCACCGCGGCCAGCCACCCCGACGCCAGCGCCTTCTTCACCCCGTACGAGGACATCGGATCGACGAACGAGGCCGCGTCGCCGACCAGGAGCGCACGGCCATCGGCGAAGGTCGACGAGGTGTACATGGACGCGGTCACCGCCCACGCGCGGCCGACCGGCCGGGCCGGAGTGGTGATCGAGCGCATGAGCGAAGTGCGGGCGACTTCGGCCTCGAAGGCGGCCGCAAGATCTTCCGCGTCCTCCATGACCGCGTGCAGTTCCGGGTCGAGCATGACCGCGACGTGGCGTTCCCGCTCCGAGGTGGGGACCGACCAGGCCCAGCCGCGCTCGAAGCTCTCGACGAGCGCGTGGGTCGGGTCGACGTTCGGCCACCCGGCCGCGTTCTCGTGGCGGCGGATCACCGCGAGGGTCGGTGCGGCCGTCTCCGGAACCCGGTGCCGACGCGCCAGCACGCCCGCGCGCCCGGTGCAGTCGAGCAGCCAGCCCGGCCGGAACCCCACGCGATCCCCGCCATCCAGCACAACCTCCACCCCCCACCCCTCCCCGTCGCCAACCCGTTCCGGCAACCTGGCCACACCCCCCACGACCTCGGCCCCAGCGCCCACCGCCACCTCCCGCAGCAGCCCGTCGAAGCGGCCACGCAGCACGTGAAACCCCGTCGCACCCCCAGCAAAGTCGTCACGGCGCCCTTCACCACCCCAAAGCGCCGTATTCCCCCCGTTCGGCTGGAATCCCCCCGCCTCGACCACCCCCAGCAACCCCGTTGCCGCCAACACCTTGCGGGTGCTCGGCGGCAGCGACTCGGCCAGCGACTGCTCGTCCGCCCCGGCAACACCTCCACCGCCCAGCGCCCGCTCCACCACCACCACTCCCAGCCCCCACCGCGCCAACAGCCCGGCCGCCGCCGACCCGGCGGGGCCACCACCCAGAATGAGAACTTCCGGTTCGTTGGTCATGGTTGCCGGTCAGCGGAAATCAGCGGGAATCGGGGTTGAGCGCGGCCGCAACTTACCTTACCTTTCGCGCCCCCGCAGGACTGGAGGCACCGGAGGGCTCCACAGCCGGCCGGAACCGCAGCCACGCGGGCAGACGCCCCCATCGTCTAGTGGACTAGGATACCTGGTTCTCAGCCAGGAGACCACTACGCTCACATCGTAGGGGTCGCTGGTTCGAGTCCAGCAGCGACCATTTCCGCGGTTTCGATCAACGGAAATCCCCAAGACGCACCTTCCCCAACTCCTGCGGCGCGTGAGCGCGGGTGAACGGTTCGTCCTCACCCGGCATGGCCGTCCCGTGGCCGAACTGATCCCTTTCCGGGCAACCGACACCGACCGAATCCGGGCCGCCATCGACGACCTGAAAGCCTTGCAGGCGACCCACAGCCTCGGCGGTCTGTCGGTTCGCGACATGATCGAAGAAGGCCGCACCCGCGACCCCCCCCTCAAGCCCGAATCGGCGCCCCCGCCTCCTCGGTCCTGACCGTCGAGATCGCCGCCTTCACCGGTTTGGTCCTCACCCCCCGAATCGCCAGCTCCACCACCCGGTCCAGGTCCTCCACGAGGTGGACCGTCAGCGAATTCCGCACCGCATCGGGCAGGTCCTCGAGGTGCGCCTCGTTCTCGCTTGGCAGGATGACCTCCTTGATGCCGGCGCGAACCGCACCCAGGACCTTCTCCTTCACGCCCCCGATGGGGAGCACCCGGCCCGTGAGCGTAAGTTCGCCGGTCATCGCCACATCGGCCCGGACCTTGCGGCCCGACACGGCCGAGATGAGCGCGGTCGCCATCGTGATTCCCGCCGACGGGCCGTCCTTGGGGACCGCGCCGGCCGGCACGTGGATGTGGATTTCGCGCTTGTCGAGCGCGTTCTCCTCGATGCCCAGCGTCGCGTAGTGGCTCTTGGCGTATGAGAGCGCGGCGCGCGCGGATTCCTTCATGACGTCGCCCAGCTGGCCGGTCAGGACCAGGCCGCCCTCGCCCGGCATCACGCTGGCCTCGACGAACATGATGTCGCCGCCCATCGGCGTGTAGAACATTCCGGTGGCCACGCCGGCCGTGTCCTCGGCCGCCCTGCGCTCGGGGTGCACGCGCGGGCGCCCGAGCATTTCCATCGCCACCGCCGGAGCGATGTCCATTCCCTCGGTCTCGGCCGACGCGATCTTGCGGGCCACCTTGCGCGCGAGCTTGCCCAGCTCCCGTTCCAGTTGCCGCACGCCGGCCTCGCGCGTGTACTTCTGGATGACGGTCAGGATCGCGTCGTTGCCGACGGCGAGTTCCTCCTCGCGGAGCCCCGATTCGCGCATCTGGCGCGGGAGCAGGTAGCGGAGCGCGATCTCGAGCTTCTCCTTCTCGGTGTAGCCGCGGAACTCGACCGTCTCCATGCGGTCCAGCAGCGGCGGCGGGATGCGGTCCTCGTAGTTGGCCGTCGCGATGAAGAGCACCTCGGAGAGGTCGAAGGGCACGCCGAGGTAGTGGTCGATGAAGGTCGAGTTCTGCGCGGGGTCGAGCACCTCGAGCAGCGCCGCGCTGGGGTCGCCCTGGAAGGAGACGCCGAGCTTGTCGACCTCGTCGAGGAGGAAGACCGGGTTCTTGCTGCCGGCCTCCTTCATGCCCTGCACGATGCGGCCGGGCATGGCCCCCACGTAGGTGCGCCGGTGTCCGCGGATGTCGGCCTCGTCGCGGGCGCCGCCGAGCGAGATGCGCACGTACTTGCGGCCCACCGACCGCGCGATCGACTTGGCGATGCTCGTCTTCCCCACGCCCGGCGGTCCCGCGAAGAGCAGGATGGGACCCTTTCCGCCGGCCCCGTTGAGGGAGTCTCCGGCAGAGTCGTCTTCGTCGGCCCCGGCTTCGTCTGCGGCGGATTCGTCTGCGGCGGCTTCGGCCTCCGGCTCCGCGGCTGCGGCTTCATCCTCGTCCCCGGCCACGGCGCCCTCGTCCCCGGCTTCACCAACCTCGGCTTCCGTGGCCATCGTGGCCTCCACTTCGGAAGCAGCTTCCCGGTCCGCATCGTCCCCATCCGCCTCATCCTCGGCAAACCGCTCCTGCTGCAGCTTCCGCACCGCGAGGAACTCGAGCACCCGGTCCTTCACGTCCTCCAGGCCGTAGTGGTCCTCGTCCAGGATCTCCTCGGCGCGGTGGAGGTCGATCTTGTCGTCGGTGCGGGCGCTCCACGGCAGTTCGGTGATCCACTCCAGGTAGGTGCGGATGACCTGGTACTCGGCGGCCTGGGGGGCCGTGCGATCGAGGCGCCGCAGCTCGCGCTCGACTTCGTTGCGGGCGGTTTCGCTGAGTTCGAGCTTGGCGATCCGGTCGCGCAGTTCCTCGACGTCGTCGCGGTCGCCCTCCTCGCCCAGCTCCTTGCGGATCTGCTTCATCTGCTCGCGCAGGAGCATCTCGCGCTGCCGCTCCCCGAGCTCCTCCTGGACCTTGGCCTGGATGTCCTCCTGGGCGTCGAGACGGACCAGTTCGCGCTCGACGGCCACCAGCGCCGCGTTCATGCGCTCCTGGTCGTCGAGGGTCTCCAGCAGCGACTGCTTCTCGAAGGTGGGGAGGTCGAGCTGGAAGGCGACCAGATCGGCGAAGGCGCCGGGGTCGTCCACCCCCTGGATGAGCTGGTTGAGGTTCTCGGCGGTGGCGCCGCGGCGGGTGGCCAGCTCGGCGGCGCGCTCGCGGAGCTCGGCGTCGAGGGCCTTGATGGCCGGGTCGTCGGGGTCGGCCAGGTTCTCGCGCTCCAGGGGGATGACGGTGGCGCGCAGCATGGCTTCGCCGTCGTCGACGTACGCCACGGCGCGGGCGCGCGCCTCTCCCTGCACGAGGAGCTGGATGCCGCCGCGAACGCGGTGCGTCTGGATGATGCGCACAACGGTGCCGACCGCGTAGAGGATCTGCGGATCGGGGTCGTCCTGGTTCTGATTCTGCGCGACCGCGAAGAGGCGGCGGTCGCCGTCGAGCGCCTCCTGCACGGCTTCGACCGTGCCCGGGCGGCCCGCCGAGATCGGCACGGCCACGCCCGGATACACGACCGTGTCGCGCAGCGGAAGTACGGGTAACGAGAACCGTCGGCTCATTTCATTTCGCCCCTTGCCCCCTTGCGGCGGCTGTGGCGGGGCTGGCGGCCCCAAGGGCCGCGAACCCGCGGGTGGCTTCGATCTGGCGGCGTCCGCCGCCTTCATCGCCCTGCTCAAGCGGTTCGTCCGAGGTTCCTTCCACGGAGAGTATGGGGTCCATGCGAGAACCTTGCCAGAGGGTTACGACCGCGCCGCGCCATGGGTTACCTGTCATGGTACTGTCACTTTGGCAGGAATCGATCATCGAATCGGTCATTCTGGCAGGTCGCGGCTGGTGGAATCGGCCATTTTGGCAGGGGTCGGGACTGTCCGGGATTCCGGCGTTCGGATAGCTTTGCGTCCTCGCGGATTCCCCGTGCCGTCACCAGAACAGGACGGAAGGACGCAATGCCATGCCGGCCCGACGTACTCTCCTTACCCTCTTCGTTGCCGCCGGGGTCCATCCGGTGAGCACCTTCGCCCAGCAGTCCGACATGGGTCGCCGCTCCACCGTGTATGCGCCCCGAGCCGCCGCGGCGACCAGCCAGCCTCTGGCCACGGCCGCCGCGCTCGAGATCATGCAGGAGGGCGGGAACGCGATCGATGCCGCGGTGGCGGCCGCCGCGGTGCTGAACGTGGTGGAGCCGCATATGACCGGGATGGGGGGCGATGCCTTCGCGATCGTGTGGTGGGCGGAGACGGGTGAGCTGGTGGGGATCGACGCGAGCGGGCGAAGTGGCAGCGGGATGACGGTGGAGGCGCTCGAGGCGCGGGGTCACGAGCGGATGCCGGGGAGCGGGGCGGAGGCGGTCACGGTGCCGGGGGCGGTGTCGGGCTGGGACGCACTGGTGAGCCGGTTCGGGAAGCTGGACCTGGCACGGGTGCTGGCGCCGGCGATCCGGATCGCGAGCGACGGGTTTCCGGTGACTCCGGTGATCGCTCGGCAGTGGGGCGCCGCGACCGGGAAGCTGGCCCGCGACGAGGGGGCACGCGCGACTTACCTGGTCGGCGGGGACAGGGCGCCTCGGGCGGGGGAATGGTTCACGAATCCGGGTCTGGCGCGGTCGTTCCAGCGGATCGCGGACGAGGGGCCGGGGGTGCTCTACGGTGGGTCGCTGGGGCGTGAGCTGGCCGAGGGGCTGGCGGCGCTGGGCGGGTTCGTGACGCTCGAGGACCTGGCCGCGCACGAGCCGCGGTGGGTTGAGCCGATTGGTACGGATTTCCGTGGCTACACGGTGTGGGAACTGCCGCCGGCGGGACAGGGGATCGCGGCGCTGGAGATGCTCGAGCTGGTGGAGCCGCTCGACCTGGAGGGGATGGGGCACAACTCCGCCGACTACCTGCACCATCTGATCGAGGCCAAGAAGCTGGCCTTCGCCGACCTGCACCGGTACGTCTCCGACGCCGAGACGATGGAGATCGACCCGATGTCGCTGCTGAGCCCCGGCTACGTGGACGCACGGCGGGCGCTGATCGATCCGCGGAGGGCGGCGGAACGGGTCGAGCCGGGGCGGGCGGTGACCGATTCCGAGACGATTTACCTGACCGTCGCGGACGCGGACGGCAACATGGTGTCGTTCATCAACTCGGTGTATTCGTCGTTCGGGTCGGGGATCGTGATTCCGGGGCAGGGGTTTGCGCTGCAGAACCGGGGGGCGGGGTTCACGATGGCCGAGGGGCATCCGAACAGGGTTGCGCCGCGGAAAAGGCCGTTCCACACGATCATTCCGGGGTTTGTGACGCGGGATGGCGAGCCGGTGATGGCCTTCGGGGTGATGGGTGGGTCGATGCAGCCGCAGGGGCACACGCAGTTGCTGCTGAACATGCTCGTCTTCGGGATGGATCCGCAGGAGGCGGTGGACGCGGCAAGGTTCCGGCATCTGTCGGGGTTGAGGGTGGCGATCGAGGGGGTGGGTGGGGAGGTGGCGGCGGAGCTGGAGGCGCGGGGGCATGAGCTGGCGGATTGGCGGCGGACGGATTTTGGGGGGGCGCAGGTGGTTTTGAGGTTGGCGCGGGGGTGGGCGGCGGCGTCGGAGCCGCGGAAGGATGGACATGCGGGGGGGCATTGAGGGGGGTGGCGAGAGGTGGTGGGCGGCGTTGGGTGAGGCCCGGGCGGCGGCAGACACGGGAGGGCGCGCCGATGCGGTGGAGGGGGTCGGGGCGGATGTGACGGAGGCGGGCAATGACCCGTAAGCCGCAGTCGGACTATGAGATACCGGCGGAGAGGCTGCCGGATGGGTTCGTGGAGACGGTGGGCAGGGTGCCCGAGGTACCGACTGTGGCGAGGCCGGCGGCGACGGTGGTGCTGGTGCGTGAGGGGGCGGGTGGGCCGGAGGTGCTGTTGCTGCGCAGGAACCGGGCGACGGGGTTCGTGCCGGGGGCGTGGGTGTTTCCGGGGGGACGGGTGGATGCGGCCGATGGCGAGGACGCGCTGGTGGAGCGCTGGGACGGGCTGACGCGCGAGGGGGCGGCGGGGCGGCTGGGGTTGGGGGAGGGGGCGGATCCGCCGGCGATCGCGTACTACGGGGCGGCGGTGCGTGAGGCGGTGGAGGAGACGGGGTTGTGGCCGGGGGTGGTGGGGGGTGGGGTGGGGGTGGGGGAGGCCGCCCGGGCCCGCGAGGCGCTGCTGGGCAAGGGCGTGCCTTTCGCCGAGGTGCTGAAGTCGCTGGATGCGCGGCTGGATGGGTCAACGATCGAGTACATCGCCCATTGGGTGACGCCGACCGTCGAGCCGAGGCGGTACGACACCCGCTTCTTCGCGGTGCGGGTGCCGCCCGGCGCCGAGGCGGTCTACGACGAACGCGAGATGACGGGGGCCGTATGGCTTACGCCCGGCGGGGCGCTGGCGCGGCACAGGCGCGGACGGCTTCCCATGATCTTCCCCACCATTCGCACGCTGGAGGACCTGTCCGACTTCGGGACTGTCGAGGATTTGCTGGCGTACTATCGCGGCCGGGCCATTCCGCGAGTGCTGCCGGAGATCGTGCGGACGGCTACGGGGGTATCGCTGCGGGTTTCGTGAGGCTTTGGCTGGTCATGGTAACGGACAGGTGGTTCAATCCAAAAACCTATGCTCCGTCCGGGCGCTGCGCGTCAGCGCTCCACCCCACAAGCCGTCTTCCAACAACGTACGGCACATCCGTTTCATCGCGCAGGAACCCCCACGCATGGGTGGAGGTGGCGTCGGTGACGTACATCCCTTCGGGGAGCAGCACGCGACGCGGCGGTTCGTTCGTCGTGCCCCTGCCCACCACGTAGTACACGCTGAACGTGTCGGCGACCTCGGTGCTCGCGAGCCACACTTCTCCGGACGCCGCAAGCACCGGCTTCCCCTCGACGGCAGGGACGTACTCGGGCTGGTAGAGACTCTCGTAGTACGCGGCTCGAACCATCGGGACGGACATGGCCGAGCGCGCAGCATAGTCCCGAATGAACTCCTCGCTAACCTGTTCGATCACCTGAGCAGTCAGAAGGCGGGGTTCGAATTGGAGGTAGCGATGCCAGACGGTGTCTCCGGTCGCGCTGACTTCGACGAGCTCGACCTGCCCGGGCTCCCTGTTGCGTCGCACGACAAGCACCGCGCCCGGTTCGAACACTACTTCATCCCAGTCGCCGAACGGCTGCGCCGTATAGAATCCCCTGCTTTCCGTCAGTCGCACATCCTGGGTCCTGTTGCGAACATCCTGCCAAAGCAGCGGCTCAGGAGGGTGCCAGTGCCCCGGTTCGGACTCCTGGACTCGCACCACCGGATGATGATCCATTCGTCTGACGCCCGGCATGTTCGTTTCCAGGCCCGTCGGTATCGAAGGATGGCCCAGGAAGATCCCGTCCTTCGAAGATGCCAGTACCAGCGAAAAGCCCTGGTAACTGACTCGCCCTCCAGGCCCCTGCTCGGCTTCGAGCAGCTCGCCGCTGGCCGCGAAGCGGGTCATCCGCGCACCGTACTGATCGGGCACGGTAAAGCCGCCGCCGTCGTGCACGAACAGGGCACCGGGTCTGCGGAACTCGCCGGGTCCGTCGCCCTCTCCGCCGACCACGAACAGAAGGTGGCCCGAGGGCGTCCAGACGCTCACCTCCATGCCGTCGAGCACCAGCACTCGATTGCGGCCAGGGTCAACGCGAACGTACGGCAGTGTGAAGTACGCCCCTTCCGGGGTGTTCCCAAGGCGGAATTCGGGTTCGGTGATCCACGTCGACCGCTCATGGCCGACGGTGGGCGGCTCCTGATCCCGGCAGCCGACGATCAGGCCTGCCAGAGCGGCGATCAGGGGTACAGTGAGACGCGAGCGGTACGTCATCAGGTTCCTCCGGCGAGTTAGAATCCGGGGCCGGAGCCGAGAGACCGACTCCCGCTGATTTTCGTCGCGGCCGGCCGGCGGGACGCTTTCCAACTGCCCCACCCACATTCGTCACCCCACTTGGGGCGCCGCTCTCCGTCGACCGGCAATGGCAAGTGTCTCGGCCGGAATCGTTGCGACCACAGAACGGTCGCACTTCCTCATCACGGTAGCAATACCAGCAGCGTCGACGAGGAAGAAATGATTGCCGTCCGGTGGCAAGATGTCGCCTCTCATCACCTTGCCAACGGCCTCGAAGTCATCTGCGAGGGCAGTTTCGTCGCACCCTCTCTTCCTGTCGTAGTCACACCACTCCGTGCCGCCGGGACCATCCCGGGTGACGCAGAACGCGTCTGGATAGTTGGGTACTGCTGGCATGCCGGCTTTACACTCGTGGCTCGGCCACGGGCGACCGATGTCGTTGCTCCATGTGCATCTTCCGCAGACCGTGTCGGGGTTCTGTTCCTGCGCAATCGCAGCGCTGGGAAACGCTACGACCAGCAGAGAATAGATCGCCAGGCCAGCGAGTGCAGTGAGGATGTTCCTTCGGGTGTTCATAGCCGGGTCCTTTCCTGTCTTTCGGGGTCAGGGACGGCTTTCGCCCCTCTACCAATGAGATGCCGCGAGAACGCCGATCCGTGACATTCACCTAGGAGCTTGCGCCGCAGAAGCGCAGTGGATGTGACGAGAAGGTGAGCAGGTC
>JAPPNO010000137.1:0-27662 GCA_028873845.1 Gemmatimonadota bacterium
CGCGACGGTCATCACCTACCGTGCCCGGAGCGCGCTGCGCGACGTGGGCAAGGCGATGGGGCTGAGCGAGGACGTGATCGGGCGGCTGCTCTCGATGGTCTCGTGGCGGTCGAAGCCGGTGGACGGGGAGCGGGCCCGCGAAGAGGGGTTCGACCCGGGTGACCGGCGGCTGGCGCTGACGCTGGAGCTGGCGCGCGAGCTGTACGGGTTTCCGCGTCACCTGTCGCAGCACACCGGCGGGTTCGTGATCTCGCGCGGGCCGCTATGCGAAATCGTCCCCATCGAGAATGCGGCCATGGAGGACCGCACGGTCATCGAGTGGAACAAGGACGACCTGGAGGTGCTGGGGCTGATCAAGGTGGATGTGCTCGGGCTCGGGATGCTCACCTGCATTCGCAAGGCCTTCGCGCTGCTCGAGGAGCACTGCGGGGTTCGCCATACGCTGGAGAGCGTGCCGCAGGAGGATCCGGCGACCTACGGGATGATCCAGCGCGGGGACACGGTCGGGGTGTTTCAGATCGAGAGCCGCGCCCAGATGGCGATGCTGCCGAGGCTGAAGCCGGCCACGTTCTACGATTTGGTGATCGAGGTGGCGATCGTGCGTCCCGGACCGATCCAGGGTGACATGGTCCACCCGTATCTGCGGCGGCGGCAGGGGCGGGAGGCGGTGGAGTATCCCTCGGAGGAGCTGCGGCAGGTGCTTCGGAAGACGCTCGGGGTGCCGCTGTTTCAGGAGCAGGTGATGCGGATTGCGATCGTCGCGGCGGGGTTTACGCCTGCGGAGGCCGATCAGTTGCGGCGGGCGATGGCCAGCTTCCGGAATCCAGGCACGATTCACAGCTTCCGCGACAAGTTCATCGAGGGGATGACCGGGCGCGGCTACACCCGGGACTTCGCCGAACGGTGTTTCCGCCAGATCGAGGGGTTTGGCGAATACGGCTTTCCCGAGAGCCATGCGGCGAGTTTCGCGCACCTGGCATACGTGTCGTCGTGGCTCAAGTGCCACTATCCGGCGGTCTTCGCGTGCGCGTTACTTAACAGTCAGCCGATGGGGTTTTACGCGCCGGCGCAGATTGTGAGGGACGCGCGTGATCATGGGGTCGAGGTGCTGGCGGCGGATGTGAATGAATCGGAGTGGGATTGTACGCTGGAAGGGGCGGGGGATGGGGCTCTCGCCCTTCGACTGGGCCTTCGCAGGATCCGCGGGCTGAAGGAGGAGGACGCCGAGCGCGTGACTGCGGGCCGGGAAGACGGCTACCGCTCGCCCCTCGACCTGTGGCGGCGGACGGGCATCTCGCCGACCGTCCTGACGCGCCTGGCCGGGGCCGACGCTTTCAATTCAATGGGGCTGAACCGCCGCCAGGCCGGATGGGCGGTGCGGGCGATGAGCGAGGCCGGGCCGCTGCCGCTGTTCGAGTCGGCGGAGGACCGGGCCGGCGGTGATCGAACCGGCGGCGACCGCTCGGCCGGTGACAATGGTCGCATCCGTCCCGAACCGGCGCTGCCCGCCATGACCGTGGGCGAACAGGTGGCTGCGGACTATCGGACCACGGGTCTGTCGCTCAAGAATCATCCGGTCGCGCTGCTGCGCCGCCGCCTGGACGAGCGGGGCGTGCTGCCCGCGAAGGACCTGGAGCGGTTGAACGACGGGGACCGCACCGTCGTGGCGGGGATCGTGCTGACCCGGCAGCGGCCGGGTAAGGGGATCGTGATGTTCGTCACGCTCGAGGACGAGACGGGGACGGCCAACCTGGTCGTGTTCCCGTCGGTGTACGAGAACCAGCGCCGCGACACCCTGGCCGCGCGCCTGATGATGTGCCGCGGCAAGGTGCAGAAGGTGGACGGGGTGATCCACGTGATCGCGGAGCGGGTAACTTCGCTGAATGCGTGGCTGGAGGGGCTGGGTGGGGTGGGGGGTAGGGGAGAGGCGGCGGATGGCGCCGTCGTGGTAGCGGGAGGGGGGTCGTCGAGCACGGGGATCGCGGCCGCGCGAAGTGGTGATCCGGGGGGGTCGTTTGTGGGGAGGGGGCGGTTCTTTCACTGATGGGGGGCGTCGCGAAATCTGTCCCATCGGAACATGGAACCGCCCACTTGCCGTCCCCATACTCCCGTCGATGCCGACTGAAGGGTCCGGGCACGCGCTTCCATCAGCATTGACAGCGCCGCGACCGGTAACCAACATCCCAGATTGGAGACAGGATTTGCCGACGGCCAGGAAGGCTATCCAGCTACTGGAGAAGGACGGGTGGTGTCTGGTCCGGACTCGGGGGAGTCATCGTGTCTTCAAGCATTCGAGCAAGAAGGGGATCGTGGTTGTCGCAGGCAAACCGGGAACTGACCTGCCTCCGGGGACATGGAAAAGCATCTTGCGGCAGGCGGGTCTGGAGACAAGGAGCACCTGATGGAATACACCATCGTCATCGAAAAGGGACCCACCAGCTACGGAGCCCACGTCCTGGAACTCCCCGGCTGTGTCGCCGCCGCAGACACCCGTGAAGAAGCCTCCACGCTTATCCGCGAAGCAATCGAACTCTACATCGAAGAACTCAAGAACGACGGACTTCCGGTTCCCAAGCCCTCTTCGACCGAATTGGTCGGCGCGTAGGATCTCCACTCATGAAGACCGGAAGCGCCGCACAGTATCGGGAGATCCGGGAAGGGCATCTGAAGAAGCGGCAGGACGAAATCTGGACGACCGTGCGGCAGCTGACCAGGCGGGACGAGGCCATCCTCGGGACCCGGCATGAAGAGTTCGACTTTGCCTCCATCGTGAAGAACCGGCTGGAATCCCCCCCTACCCCTCCTCCCCCATAAAATCACACAGCGCGAACACCTCCACCCCCAGCCCCTCCACCTTTCCCCTCCCCGGCAGCTCCGGCAGATCCACCACGAACCCCGCCCCCACCACCACCCCGCCCATCCCGCGCACCAGCTCGATCGCGGCCGCCGCGCTTCCCCCCGTCGCGAGCAGGTCGTCGATCACCAGCACCCGCGTCCCCACCCCGATCGGCGCGACCAACTGCATCTCCAGCGTCGCGGTCCCGTACTCGAGCGCGTAATCGACGCTCCTCACCTCCCCCGGCAACTTCCCCGCCTTCCTCACGGCCACGAACCCCACGCCCATTTCCTGCGCCACCGGCACCCCGAAGATGAAGCCGCGTGCCTCGATCCCCACCACGACCTCGGGCGCCGCGTCGCGGAAACGGTCCGCCAGCGCCGCCGTCGTCGCGCGGAATCCCTCGGCGTCCTCGACCAGCCCCATCACGTCGCGGAAACGGATCCCGGGTATGGGGAAGTCGGGGACCGCGCGAATCAACTCCTTGATGCGCGCTGACAGTTCCTGCAGCGGGGACTGATCCGAACGGACAGTTGACGACGATGAACTCATCTTCCGGATTCCTCGCATTGACACCTAAAGACCTCGCCGCGAACCCGCCCGGCGCCCGAGCGGGCTGGTTGAGTTGTGTAAGGGTAGATTAGCTTCATCGATCGCACCCCCGGTGAAGAGTCTTGCCGATCCATTCTACGGCGGAATCGCCGACGGCTCCACACAAACCACGGCGGAACCGATGACGAAGGCCAGGAGTCAGCGGAAAACCCTCCCGGCATTCGGGCGGCCTTGTCCGCGGTCCACGCCAATGCTCCGCGTCAGGTTCGTCGCAATTGCTCTCTCCGCCGTTTCCCTCGCACCTCCCTCCGGTCTGGCAGCCCAGGAGCCCGAACAGGACACGATGGTGTTCCGCGTGACCGCCAATCTGCGCGATGCGGACACGAAAGAGGCCCTGCTCGGCGCGTTGATCGTGGTGACGGGCAACCCCGGACGATACGTCACCGGAATGCACGGGCAGGTCGGCTTCGACCTCCCGGCGGGTCACTACACCTTTACCGCGCACAAGGGCGGGTACGCGACGCTCAAGGGTGACTTCCACGTGGTCCGCGCGGGCAACCTGATGGTCATGATGAATGAACTGGGGGAAGTGGACACCGGCATTCCCGGGAGGTTGCTCGTGAGGGTCGCGGAGTTCGGATCGGGTCGTCTGATCGAAGGGGCGGGCGTCTCGCTCTCCGGGGGACAGGCCCGGATCACCGACGGGCAGGGATGGGTCGAATTCCGTGGCCTGAGCGGGCCGGCCGCCGAGGTCGTTGTGCGGAGTTTCGGCTACGAGACGCGCACCGAGACAGTCTCGTTGCAAGACGGGCGCACGACGGTCGTGGAGGTGTCGCTGGCGATCGACGCCGTGGTTCTGGCACCCCTCGAGGTGGAGGCCCGGTCCCGGTTCCTGGAAGAGCAGGGAGTGTACTGGAGGCTCGATCGCGGCTGGGCGGACCATCTCCTGACCCGGGAGGAACTCATGGAGAAGTCCGAGCCGTACCTTTCGGACGCCTTCCGGCGCCTTCCAGGGTTTCAGGTGGAACGACTGGGGCACCTTGCGATGCTCAAGACCCACTCCGGTTGTCCGATACCGGTGTTCCTGGACGGGCGGCCCGTAGGCCTGGCAGGATTGAACATGAACGACCTTCAGCCGGAGGAACTGGAGTTCGCCGAGGTGTATGACCACGGGCGGGTTCCGGGGCGCTACCTCCCCGTAGCCGACTATCGTGAACCTCCTCACATATGCGGTATCGTCCTGCTCTGGTCGCGCAAGCGGGCCAGGGGAGGGTAGGAATCGGGTAGGGCCCGCCTACCGCGGAATCACCGGCAACTCCACGTACGATCCCTCCTCACCCCCGCGGTGAATCGTGATCGTGGGGACGATGTTGTCCTCCGCATCTGGCCGGTTCCGGGGCGACAGCCGCGGATGCAGGTCGAAGACGGGCCAGTCGGCCGCCGCGATGGACAGTCGGATGCTGTGTCCTTCCCGGAAGAGCCACGACGTGGGGTAGAGTGAGGTGGTGACGCGGGCGACAGCACCGTCGGCAAAGACACCCTCGGTGTAGTCGGCCTCCCGGAATCCGTGCCAAGGCAGTTCGGGCTTCACGTCGATCCCGGTGTTGCCGGGGATCAGGAGGTCGTTGTCGACAAGACGGTCGAATCCCGCGCGGTGCTGGTACTCGGTGACCAGGACCGCGTTCCCCTCCGGATCCACATCCTCCAGGTAGAGGTAGAGATCCCCGTAGTCGGCGGTTGAGGAGATCTGAACGCTGACGACAGGGTGGCCCGTCACCTCGATCTCGGCCGTCAGGGGCACGCTCGTGTACGTGAGGACCTGCCCAGCCTTGTCCGTCCGATACGGCAGGTCCCCCGGCACCCCGAACATCTGCTGGCGCGAATGGCCGAACGACGGCGCGTTGAAGGCCGCCTTCCCCTTCATGGCGTTCGCGACCGAGATCTGCGACGCGTCCAGCGGCGGCCCGAACGATGCGTCGTGGGTGAATTCGGCGGTGTACTCGTCGCTGCCCGGACGCCCGGCCTCGCGATCGAGCAGTCCATCGGCCGCCAGGTGGAACCGCAGCCGCACCTCCCGCTCCAGCGGCCACGTCTCCTCCGACCGCCAGCCCTCGTTCTGCACGAAGATATGGACCGGCGGCTCCAGGTCGATGCCGTTGCGGACTCCCTTCAGCCAGCGGTCGTACCAGCGCACCGCCTCGCCCAGGTAGGTGGGCGTGTAGACGTTGTCGCGTGTGGGATCCGCCCCGATTCCCGTCGAAGCCGCGAGTGAAATCCCCTGGTGGTACATCGGCCACGCGATGATCCGCGACGGGTTCGTCCCCTCGAGCGTCGCGAAGACCTCGAAGGAACTCCGCGCGAAGGCGTCCCACCAGCCCGCGAAGTTGTAGATCGCCACCCCGGATTCGATGATGTCGGGCACCAGTCCCCAGGTCATGTCCCCGGGCGTGAGACCGTCGGCCTCGCGCGGCGTGTCGAAGAAGCGCTGCGACCGGATGCTGGTCACCGCGTCGTAGTTGCCCGGCGCGCCGTCGGCGTGCGCGATGTGCTCCATGGTTGCGTTGAAGTAGGCGTGCTCCGTGCGCTCCATCCCGTCGGGGTAACGCGGGGGATTCGCGGGATCGACGGGCCACGGGTAGTCGTCGGTGAACCAAGTGTCGCCGTCCGCGTCCAGGGGGATCTCGTCCACCAGCGCGCCGTCGCCGTCCTCGTCCAGCACCGGGGTGACGGGGGGGATGGGGAAGGTGGGGAAGACGTTGTTGTGATTGATGAAATCGGTCATCGCCGTCCACATCTCGGTGAAGGCGTAGCTGAAGATTCCCCCGGGCTGCACCAGCATCCCGTCCCAGCCGGTGTGAACCGGAACGATCGCCTTGAGCGCCTCGGGCCTGGCCGCGGCGGCAGCGAACTGCGACCACCCCTCGTAGGAGCCTCCGAACATCCCCACGTTCCCGTCGCTCCACGGCTGCGCCGCAATCCAGTCGACGATGACCCCGGCGTCCTCGACCATCATCGGCGTCATCACGTCGTTCCAACCGAAGGACGCGCCGCTGCCGCGCATGTCGGCCGCGACGTACGCGTACCCCCGCGCGATGAAGAAATCGAAGGGCGCGAGCGAGACGTCGCCCGTCGCGGGGTCGATCGAGGTCCGGTGGTAGGGCGTGTAGCGGAAGACGACGGGGAACGATGTCGCGGCCTCGCCTTCGCCGGTGTAGCCGGTCGGCAGGGCCACGTCGACCGCGAGGCGCACGCCGTCGGAGGCGGTCACGAAGTGGGATGTGCGCTGGTGGGACGACCACTCGGCGGGGCTGACGCCCTCGAGGGAGAGGGGGGTGGTGGGGACATCGATACGGTTGGTGTCGTCGCAGGCGGCGATGAGCAGCAGCGACAGGGTGATTGCTGCGACGCGGGAGAGGACACAGAAGAGGGGACTGCGGGATCCGCGACGTGAGGGAATCATGGTGGCCCTTGGGTTGGTGGACTGGGTGGATCCATGAACGGACCGGCAGTTTCCACGCACTCCGGTCATCCTACGAAGCCGGACGCCCACTCGGCCAGCCCCGCCCCGCAGTAAACCCTGGTTGACATTTTGTAAACTGTGGTTGCGCCGGATCACCCGGTTCTCGTCAAGCAGAGCCCGCTCCAGCCCACGATCAGATCGTCCTCCCCCCTGCGCAGCTTGCCGCAAGCCCGCGGCACTCGGCAAACTTGTGGCGACCCCAACCCCGGAAGCGAGCCATGGCAACCAGAACAGCAGCGGACCGGCGAGTCCACATCGAGACGACGGGCGCGGTGCGCATGGCCCTGCCGGCCCCGGACGCATTCCCGCTCTTCAACGCGGAAGGTGAGCGACGATGGGTCGCCGGGTGGGATCCGTGGTGTGTCCACCCGGCCGGGTCCGGCGTGGGAGTGGGCGCCGTCTTCCAGACCCGCAAGGGCGCCGGCACCGCGACCTGGATCCAGACGCGGCACGATCCCGCCACGGGCCGCGCGTCGTTCGTGTACGTCCTCCCGGACCACCACGCCACCATGGTGGACGTCTGCGTGACGCCGGACGGCGACGGACGAAGCCGTGCGTCGGTACGGTATCGCATGACGTCCCTCTCATCCGATGCGGACGACTTCGTGCGCGGGTTTGCAGCAGCATTCGACGATTTCATGGTCCATTGGGAGGAGGCCATTCAGCGGCACATCGTGGACGGGGTCCCGCTTTCTGCGGGGTGAGGTCATTCCTCGCCCTTCTCCATCAACCCGGCAAGCTTCCATCCACTACTCAACCCCAGCGTCACCCCCGACATCTGGTGCCCCGTATTCACGTAGACGTTCTCACGCGACGGCACCTTCCCCATCACCGGCAGCGTGTCCGGCAACATCGGCCGCATCCCCACCCACTCGCGCCCCCCCTCCCGCGCCTCCGGGATGTCCACTTCGCGCGCCACCACCCGCCGCAGCGACCTCACCCGCTTAGGGTCCAGCCGCTGATTCACCCCGGACAGCTCCATCGTCCCACCGAACCGGAGCGCCCCCTCGAACGGCGTGAGCCCCACATGCGCGTCGCCCAGATAAAGCGGCCGCCGCAACTGATTTGCCGGCCCCTCGATCGTCACCGAATACCCCTTCCCAGCCGTCAGCGGGATCGGCCATCCCAGCATTCCGGTCAGTGCACCGGTGCTAGCACCAGCTGCCAGCACTACCGCGTCGACGGCGAACTCACCCCGATTCGTCCTCACCGCGACCACCCCCCACCCCTCCCCCCGGAACCCCACCACCCTCGTCCCCTCGAGAATCTCCACACCCCGCTCACTCAACCCCGCCCCCAACCCCGCCGTCAGCGTCTCCGGCCGCACATGGCAATCCGACTCCACGAAGAACCCACACGAATACCCGGCTCGCAGCATCGGCTCCAGCTCGCAGACCTCTTCCCCATCCACCTCCCGCCACACGCTCCCACCGATCGCCGCCACCGCCGCCAGCTCCTCACGCCTCTCCGCCGCCTTCGCCCGATCCCGAAACGCAATCAACGTCCCCGACCGCGCGAACTCGAAGTCGACCCCGTCCGCCGCCAGCCCCTCGTACAACTCCATCGTCCTCGCGTTCAGCTCGGCAAGCCTCCCGACCCCACGCTCCCAGTCGCCCCGGTTGCAGTGCGACCGAAACCGCAGCAGCCATGGCAGCAATCCGGGCACCGCCGCCGGCCGCACATGCAGCGGACTGTCCCGCCGCAGCGCCCACATCAGCGATTTCCAGGTCAGGCCCGGCGCCGGCACCGGCGTCGAAATCGACGGGCAGACCCACCCCAGGTTGCCCGCCGAGCACCCGCCCCCCACCCTCCCCGCCTCCACCACGAACGGCTCGGCCCCCATCTTCTTCAGATACCACGCCGTCGCGAGCCCGATCACCCCACCCCCGACCACCCCAACACGCATCACGCCCCGCCCGGACCTGCCCCCACACCCCATTCGCTCACCCCACCCCCGCCTACCCCTCCCCCCGATACCCCGCCCCCCGCACAATCATCCCCGGCTTCGCCCCGGTGTGCACCCCACCCCTGAGCACCCCCACCCCGTTCACGAACACCTCCTCGACCCCCACCGACAGCTGGTGAGGCTCCTCGAAGGTGGCGCGATCGCCCACCGTCGCCGGATCGAAGACCACCACATCCGCGTACATCCCCACCTGGAGCACCCCCCGGTCCCCGATCGAGAGCCGGGTCGCGACCGCCGACGTCATCTTTCGCACCGCGTCCTCCAAGGTGATCACTCCCTCGTCCCGCACGTACCGGCCGAGAATGCGCGGATAGGTCCCGTACGACCTCGGGTGCACCATGCCGGTGGCGGTTTCCGGATCGTGTCCGCCCGCGTCCGTCCCGATCTTGATCCACGGCTGCTGGAGCTGCAGCGCGATGTTCTCCTCGGCCATCATGAAGAGGACCATCCCCGTGCCTCCCCGGGTCATGAGCAGCAGCTCGATGGCCGCGTCCACCCAGTCGACCCCCATGTCGGCGGCGATGTCGGCCAGCCACATCCCGACATAGTCCCCGGCCCCGCTGGGCTCGCCGTCCGGTCCGGTTTCGGCGACCGCCGTGATCAGGATCCCCTCGGGGGTCGCCAGGAGGCCCAGGTTCTCCCAGTCGCCATCGTCCGCCAGGACCTCGTCGTGAATGCGCTGCCGGGTCTCCGGATCCCGCAGGTTGTCCAGCAGCGCCCCACCCTCCGACGCCCACGGGGGGAGCACGGCCGAAAGACCCGTCCCCCCGGCGGGGTACGGATACATGTCAGCCTCCACGTCGACCCCGGCGGCCCTCGCCGAATCGATCTTCGCGATCGCCAGGGGCGCCTTGTGGTGGTTCCTCCGCCCGGCCGCCTTCAGGTGGTAGATCTCCACCGGCACCCCGGCGCGCACGCCGATCTCGATCGCCTCGTCCATCGCCTCCAGCAGCCGGTCCGCCTCGGAGCGCATGTGGGTGATGTAGAGCCCGTGGGGCGCGCTCGCCGCCACCACCTCCACCAGTTCATCGGTCGACGCGAAGCTGCCCGGCGGGTAGATCAGCGCGGTCGCCACCCCGAACGCGCCGTCCTCCATGGCCCGCCCCACGACCGCCCGCATCGTGTCCAGTTCCGCTTCGGTCGCCGGACCGGCCACCTCGCCCTTCGCGTACACCCGCACCGTGGTCGCGCCCACGAACGACCCGAAGTTCGGCGAAGCGCCGTTTTCCGCCATTGCCTTGAGCCACCGGTCGAAACCGCGCGGGCCCGAGAAGTCGAGCCGTTCCCCCCGCGCCTCGGGGTCGACGAGCCCGGCACCGCGGTCCGTGTTCGCGTTGGCCGGCGCGTTCGTCCACCCCTCGCCCATGATCTCGGTGGTGATGCCCTGCGTGATCTTGCCGAGCAGCCGCCCGTCGCCGGTCAGCAGCTGTCCGCGCGAGTGGGACTGGATGTCGATGAAACCGGGCGCCACGACCTTGCCGGCGGCGTCGATCCGTTCGCCCGCCTCCACGTTGGCCAGTCCGCCCTCCTCAGTCACCGCCACAATCCGGTCGCCCCGTATACCCACGTCACCCACGAACCCGACCGCGCCCGTGCCGTCCACGACCAGCCCGTTCTCGATGATCACATCCATCGCTTCCCGGGCGTCACCCGGCGAGGAACCCCGATCCCCGCAGGCGCCCAGCGCGACCATCACCCCAAGCACAGCAAGACCCCCCGGCACGCCGATCTTCGCTCTCATCTCACTCCTGCCTCTCATACACCAATCGACCATTCACGTACACCCGGCTCGCCCACGTCCGAATGCTCAGCGGATCGCCATCGAAAACGACCACATCCGCGTCCTTCCCCACCTCCAGACTCCCCATCCTGCCCGCCACACCCAGCACCTCCGCCGGGCTCAGCGTCACCGCCCGCAGCACGTCCGCCTCGCTCATCCCGTGCCCCCGCGCGATCGACGCATCGATCAGCAACCACTGGCCCGCCACCCCGGGCCCGAACGGACCGAACCCCCGCGAGAAGCTCGCAAGCGAGACATGCACCCCCGCCTCATGCAGCCACACCGCGTTCCGTTCGTCCACCCCGCCGTAGTCCCCGGGGTCGGGAATCTCCTCGCCGGAGACGTACGGGTGCGAGATCGGCCCCAGGACCACCGGAACCCCCCAGTCCGCAAGCTCATCCCGCATCTCATGCGCCCCCGCGCCCCCATCGATGACCAGTTGGAAGCCGAACTCCTCCGACAGCTCCATCGCCACCCGGATGTCACGCGCCGCGTTGGCCTGCACGCGCGCCGGGATCTCGCCCTTCAGCAGCCGTGCCAGCGCCTCCATGCCGAGGTTCCGCGGACCCGCCTCACCCGCCCCGGCGCCTGACGCATCCAGCCATTCCCGCGCCCTGACCAGTAATTCCCGCAGCTGCGCCACCACCGCCATCCGCGTCGAAGGAGACCGCGACTGCTCCCGGTAGGTCGCCGCCGGACGCCCCCCCAGCGTGATGTCGATCGCCGCCGGCTCGCGCACGATCAGGTCGTCGAACCGCGCCCCGGCCGTCTTCACCACCGCGCCCTGCCCGCCAATCACCGTTGCGTCCCCCGGCCCGACATACATCGCCGTCACGCCCCCCTGCAGCAGCTCCCGCACCCGGATCTCGCCCGCCTCCCCCGTTCCGAAATCCCCGAACGGAGAAAACGCCTCGATGATCCGCAGCTCGGGCGTCAGCGGGTTCGGCACCTCGTTCATGTCCTCGCCCGCGACCCCGTAATAGCTCATCGCGTCGATGATCCCCGGCATCACCACGCTCCCGGTCACATCCACAACCTCCGCGCCCGCGGGAACGTCCACGTCCAGGCCCACCGCCGCGATCCGGCCATCCACGATCAGCACCGTCCCTCCCGGCAAGGGTTCCGATGAGATGGGGAAAACCAGCCCCCCGGCAAGGGCGATGGCCTGTGCCTGGACCCCCGCGCCGCCGCCATGGACCGCGGCCATGGCCATCACGGCCACCCCGATCGCCCCTATCCTGGTGCGTCCGCCGGCCCATCCGGCCATTGCCCCGCCCACCACCCGACGCCCACATCCGGCCACCAGGCCCGCCACCGCCCCAGCCGATCCAGCCATTGCTTCGCCCACCCCGCACGCGACCCTCCCGGCACCCCCGATCACGACCCCTCCCCCTCCCGGTCATACGCCAGCCGACCATCCAAATAAACCCGCGTCACCAGGCTGCTCACCTCGTACCACCTCCCGTTCAGCACCACGATGTCCGCGTCCTTGCCCACCTCGAGACTCCCCACCCGGTCCTCCACCCCCGCGATCGCGGCCGGGTTGATCGTGACCGCCTCGAGCGCCTGCCGCTCGGTCATCCCGTAGCGGATGCCGAGCCCGGCGTTGCCCCGCTGCCACTTCGACCCCACCACCGGGTCGTCCGTATGGAAGGCGAAGCGCACGCCCTTCTCGTTCATCACGGTGCCGGTCGACATCACCTCGTCCGACAGCGCGATTCGGGTGAAGAGCGGCATTCCCACCACGTCGATCCCCGCCTCGGCGATCTCGTCGGCCACCTTGTAGGCCTCGGTCGAGTGGTGGATCGTCAGCCCGAAGCCGAACTCCCGCGACAAGCGGATGATCGCGAGGATGTCGTGGGCCATGTGCACGTGGGAGCGGATCCGGTCCTCGCCGTTCAGGACCCGCACCATGGCCTCCATCGCCAGGTCGCGCGGCGGCGCCGGACCCTCGCGGCCGCCCTCCTCCCACGCGTCCCACTTCGCCTGGTACTCCCCTGCCTCGATGAACTTGGCGCGCAGCAGCGCTGTGACCGCCATGCTGGTCGTTGGCGACTGGCCGGGGCGCTTCCGCCCCATCGCGATCTTGAGCCCGCCCCGTTCGCGCACGACCCGCTCGTCTATTGACTCGCCCCAGGTCTTGATCACGATCGCCTGCCCGCTCGACACCTCGCCGCTCCCGGGCCCGGTCACAACCGTGGTCACCCCACCCTTCACCGCCCCCTTCCAGAAGGCGTCGTCGGGCGAGAGCACGTCCCGAATTCGGTGCTGCGGACCGAACCGGACCGGGAACTCGTTGAGGTCGCGGCTGTCCACACCGATGTGGGAGTGGTTGTCGAGCATGCCGGGCATGATGACCATGCCGCCCAGGTCCACCACCTCGGCGCCGTCGGGCGGCATGACATCCGCGCCCAGTGCCGTGATCACTCCGTCCCGGAAAACGATCGTCCCGTTCTCGATGGCGGGTCCGGCCGCCGTATGAATCCGCGCGCCGACGAGTGCGACGGGGGTCGTCTGCGCTTCCAGTTCGGCTGCGGTCGCGCCAGGCAGGAATCCGGCGGCACTGCCCGGCAGGAGCCCACCGGCGGCGCCCAACGTCAACCAGAGTCGGTTCCGTCCCCAGAATGTAAACCCCGATTTCCATACTGTCAGGTTGGCTTTACATATCCACCCGGTCGACGGCAATCCGCCCACCCTCTCGCCATCACACCCCATGGCCGTCCGTCGCGGACGCACCCGTCCTGTTTGCCAGGATGTACCTGCCGTGTTCCTCCCCCACGCTGAATCCCACGATGTCGTACCCCTCCGAAAAAAGCCGGGAAAACGCCGCGTTGTTCCCGCGCCGCCATGTGAGTGCCTCTTCGAAGGACTCCGCCACCAAGCGATCGATGTCGAGCGGCACGGGCACCTCGATCACGTCCGCTCCGGGCGGCAGGCTGCCGTTGCAACCGGGTCTTCCCATGCACGGAAGGCCGGTTCCCGCCGATCCATCACACTCCCACGCGTCCGCCGTCACGTCCCCCTTGATCGACCACCGTGCAATCAGCCGGTCGGTCCCCAGACAGTGCAGGTCGCTGTCCGAATGCCCGTACATGTCGGGAACGAACTCGGCGATCGTGGCACCCAGGCGGTTGAGGTTGAAGTGGGCGTTTCGCGCCACGAGCGGATCGAAGGTCCAGTACACGGCGCCTACGCCCATCTCCGACAAGGCTTCTCTCTGAGCCAGTTTCAGGCGTCTTCCGATCCCCGCGTTGCGGGCTTCTTCGCGCACCGCCAGCATGTGCGACCAGTGGGCGAGTTCGCCGTCCCGGGGCCCGGTCACCCCGAAAACGAATCCGAGCATAGCACCGCCCGAAGCGAACGCACCCAGGCAGATCCCGCCCATCTTGACGGCAATTCCCATCATGCTGACCGGCACGATGTCCGAAAACGACCGACCCCATGTGTCGCGTTGCAGTTCGATGCAGGCTTCGTACTCCGCCCGGGTCTCCACCGGCCGGATGGTGACTGCCGCGCCCTCCGAGAGGCCTGGATCGGTTGCCGGTCTCGCGACTGTAGTCATGGTTCTCCGGTTGAAATGGTTCGGGCCCGGCACTGCGGGAACCGGACAACGCTACGGCCCGACGCTGTATACGGCAAGGAATACAATCGATTCAAAACAGCGCACCCCTTTCCAACCCGTGACACCAACGTATGTTAGGTTATGGACCGGTAAACCGGCCTTAGCCCGGATCCGAGCGATTCTTCCCGTACCGGAGGCCCATGGCGACACGAATCTCGGCCGCGCGCGACCGTGGCGAGCAGGCGTACACGAAGCTCCGGAAGCTGATCGTCCGCGGCCGCCTGGCCCCGGGCTCCCGGCTGATCGAAACCGAGATCGCCGAACGACTGCGCCTCAGCCGGACACCGGTCCGCAGCGCGTTGCAGCGCCTCATGCAGGAAGGGTACATCGCCGACCCCGGCAGGGGCCGCCAGAGCCGCCCATTCGTGGCTCCCCTCACCAGGGACGACGCCCAGGAGCTGTTTCAGATCGTCGGCGAACTGGAGGGACTGGCCGCGTGGCGGGCCGCCCGGCTGGTGCATCGCCGTCGTCTGGTCAACAAGCTGAGCCGGCTGAACGAGAAGCTGCGCGAGGAGATCAGGAGACCGGGACCTTCGAAGGAACTCATCCACCAGGTCGACACGCGCTTCCATCGCAGCTACGTGGAAGGAGGCGCCGGACCCCGTCTCCTGTCCCTGCACGACGCCATCAAGCCGCAGGCCGAGCGGTACGCGCGGCTGTACGTCGACGCCCTGACCGACCAGCTCGCCCTGTCCATAGACGAGCATCAAGCCACGATCGATGCCATCGAGGCCGGCGAGGCGGACCGGGCACAGCTGGCGGTGCAAACCAATTGGCGCAACGCGGGCGAGCGCCTCGGCGATGTGATCGAGAGGGCGGGGGAGCTGGGGAGCTGGTAGCGGGTCCACAAACCGCTACCTTCCGTCTCCGCCGCGAAGTGGCTCGCCCGCGCTTGTTGGCATCTCCGAACAGAAGGGTCGAACGATGGTCCACCCGGCAATCACCCCCGCCGCGGTCCCCGTACCGATTCTTCTCCTCCTGGCGCTGACCACCGCCGCCTCGTCCTGCGACACCGAATCACCGGCAGGGAACCCGGCGCGCGAGACGCTCTCCAACGGGGCGACCCTCGTCCGCTACCCCGACCTCCCCGCCATCGACTCGGTCGGCCCCGAGGTGACCGATGTGCGGATCGACCTCCGGTTCGGAAGCCGTGAGGGGGACGATTCCAACCTCACCTTCGGCAACATCCGGGGCGTACAGGCCGCCAGCGACGGTACGATCTACGTGCTGGACTACCAGGCGGCCGAGGTCCGGGTCTTCGGTCCCGACGGCGAATACCTGCGCACCATCGCGCGGCGCGGCGAGGGCCCCGGCGAGATCGCGGAAGCCAACGGCATCCTGCTTTCCGGAGACACGCTCCTGTGGATCCACGACTATGCACAGAACCGGATCGAAGGCGTCGATCCCGCCGGTCAGGAGATTCGCTGGTTCACCAAGCCGATCTTCGGCTACGGCTACATCTGGGACGGGGCGTTCGACCGGCAGGGTCGCTACTGGAAGGAGACCGAACATCGGGAGACGGACGAGCTCGACCGCGGGGAGCCCGGGCCCGGGCTGCTCTCGAGCACCTCTCGCGTCTACTTCAAGTCCCATGACCTCTCCACGGAACACGTCGACTCGGTCCACATGGGTGAGACGACCGGCCGCGCCTACCGTTCCGCCGCGGACTGGGGTACCCAAATCCCCTTCGACCCCTCCGACAACCACGTCGTCAACCCGCCCGGGGGGTTCTGGAGCGTGAACACGGGCTCATACCGCCTGACGCGCACCGATGACGGCGGCGACACGCTCCTGGTGATCGAAGCGGCGCTGCCCGGGATCCCGGTTACCTCGGACGACCGATCCGCCTACGTCGAGAGCAGGGTGGAGCGCGAACCGGAATACCGCCGCGACTTCGAAGCGGTCGCCGCCCTCATGCCCGACTTCAAACCGATCCTTCACGGCATCCTGGTGGACGACCAGGACCGGCTCTGGGTGCGCCGGATCGTCCCGCCCGATGCCTCACCGTTCTTCGACCTGTTCTCGCAGGACGGCGACTATCTGGGTTCGGTGCGCCTGGCCTTTCAGCCCGGGTACCGGTACTGGATCGTGCACGGCGCCATCTACACCTGGATTGCGGACGAGGTGGGCGTGCAATACGTGGTGAGGGCTCCTCTTGCACGGGCGGATCAGCACCGCGAACCGTGACCGGTCACACCGACGTCGTCGTCATCGGTGCCGGGATCGTCGGAGCCTCCTGCGCATACCAGCTCGCCAGGCGCGGACTCCGGGTCACCGTCCTGGAACGCGAGAACGCCCCAGCCCTCGGCTCCACCGGCCGCAGCGCCGCCGGGATCCGCGTCCAGTTCACCACCCGCCCCAACATCGAGTTCTCGATGTACTCGCTGCCCGTCTACCGCACCTTCCGCGAGCGGCACGGTTTCGACGTCGGCTACCGCGACATCGGCTACCTGCTCCTGGTCCCCCCCGACCGCTGGGAGGACCACCTGGCCTCGGTCGCGCTCCAACACAGCCTCGGCGCACCCGTCGACATCCTCACCCCGGACGAAGCCCTGCGCTACGTCCCCCTCGCCACCGACGGCCTCGCCGGCGCCACCTACGGCCCCTGGGACGGCGTGATCGACCCCCACATGGCCACGCACGCCTGGGCAAACATGGGCCGCCAGGCCGGTGTCGATTACCGCTTCAACCACACCGTGACCGCGCTCCGTCCCGAGGGGGACGGCTGGCAGGTCGACACGGATACCGGGTCATTCTCCTCCGGCCACCTCGTCAACGCCGCCGGCGCCTGGTCCTGCGTCATCGCCCGTCTCGCCGGCCTCGAGATCCCCGTCCGGCCCAAGCGAATCCAGATCTTCCTTAGCGGCCCCATCGCCGACGAGCGCGTCTACCCCCTCACCATCGACCTGGAGACCGGGGTCTACCTGCGCAGCGAAGGCGACCGCATCCTCTTCGGCCTCGACACCCACGCCGACGACGGGTTCACCGAAGGGGTCGACTGGAACTGGCTGGAAAAGGTACTGCTCACCGGGGTCGACCGGTTCCCCTGGTGGGTGGACCTGGGGGTCGACCGCCAGGGGAGCTGGTGGGGCTACTACGGCGTCACCCCCGACAACAGCCCCGTGATCGGCTACAACCCCGGCGCCCGCGGCTGGGTGGACGCCTGCGGGTTTTCCGGCCATGGCATCATGCATGCGCCGGCCACGGCACTGGCAGTGTCGGAACTGATCGCGGACGGGCGCTCGCACACGCTGGACGTGACGGCGTTCCGGCACGAAAGGTTCGTGGAGAAGGGGGTGGAGGTGGAGGTCAACATCTTCTGACCGGAGTGCTTCTGCCCTGCGCGCCAGCAATACTTGCGCCGCTCGGCAGCTTGCCGCCGAAGCCATGGATTGTTGTATATTTGACGACGTGATGACCAATATGCGACAATCTTTTCCTCGACCCAGCCTCCTGTCGGCGGTAAACACCTGCCTCGCCGAGGCGCCGGTGGTCGCCGTGCTCGGCGCACGCCAGGTGGGCAAGACGACTCTGGCGCACGAGGTCTCCCGCAACTGGCCGGGCCCATCCGTCCATTTCGATCTCGAGATTCCCACCGAGCGCAACGCCCTGTCGCTTACGCCGCAAAGCGTCCTCGCGGCCAGCGAGGGGTTGGTGGTCCTCGACGAGATCCAGAGGATGCCGGAGCTGTTCGAAGTGTTGCGTCCGATCTGCGACCACCCGGGCCGCAACGCGGTCTTTCTCCTCCTGGGCAGCGCGTCCCCCGACCTGGTCAGGGGCGTTTCCGAGACGCTGGCCGGCAGAATCCTGTTCGTCGACATGGGTGGCTTTTCGCTGGCCGAGGTGGGATCCGCCAACCGGAACCGGCTGTGGATGCGTGGCGGTTTCCCGCGAGCCTACCGCGCACCCACGGATTCGGCCTGGTCGCGCTGGATGCAATCCTTCACCCGCACCTTTGTGGAACGGGACATCCCGGCCATGCGCCCCGGAGTGTCGCCGGAGGCGCTGGGCCGGTTGTGGAGGATGCTGGCCCACGTTCACGGACAGACCTGGAACGCCTCGGACCTTGCACGCTCGCTGGACACCGACACCAGGAACGTGAACCGCTATCGCGACCTCCTGGCCGGGGCCTTCATGATCAGGATCCTTCCTCCATGGTTCGAGAACCTCGGCAAACGCCTGGTCAAGTCGCCCAAGGTCTATCTGCGCGACAGCGGGATGCTGCACCACCTGCTGGGGATTGAAGAGAGGCACGACCTGGTCACGCACCCGCGCTACGGCGCGAGCTGGGAGGGATTCGCACTGGAGCAGACGCTTCTGGCGCACGGTGAGCGGGAAGCGTACTTCTACGCAACCCAGCGCGGAGCCGAACTCGACCTGCTGCTGCTCAGACGGGGGCGGCGCTGGGGCTTCGAGTTCAAGTGCACCGACACCCCCCGCACCACCAAGTCCATGCACGTGGTCATTCAGGACCTGGGACTCGAGCACCTCTGGGTGGTCTATCCCGGCGATATGGAATACCCGCTCACCGACCGGATCACGGCGTTGCCGCTGGCCGGAGTCCCGACCCTCTCCACCCTCTGAAAACCCACAATGCTCCGATTCGCCGAAGAAATCATGCTCCTTCTCCTCGACGACGAGGGGGAGTTCCTGCGGGTCCCCGACTCCTCGCTGCGCTACGCCCTGGCCGGCGGAGTCCTGATGGATCTCGCCATGGAGGACCGGATCGACACCGACCTGGAAAGACTCATCCTCGTGAACCCGACCCCGGTCGGGGACGACATTCTCGACCCGGTGCTGGCCGACATCGCCGCTGCGGACGCTACCCACGACGCGCGCTACTGGGTGGAGCAGGCCGCCAGCGGCGCCTACAGTACCCGTGAGGCGGCCTTGGAGCGGCTGATCGCGCGGGGAATCCTGGAGCGTCGCGAGGACCGGCTCCTCTGGATGTTCCAGTCGCGAAGGTACCCGCTGATCGACGGTGAAGCCGAACTCGAGGTGAAGCTGCGCATCATGGAAGTCCTATTCGCCGATGTGGTCCCCACGCCCCGTGATGTCGTGATCATATGTCTGGCCGACGCCTGCGGGATCTTCACCGAACTGCTCTCCAGCGAAGACCTCCGGGAGGTGCAGCCCCGCATCCAGCTGGTCCGCAGGATGGACCTGATCGGGCGCGCGGTGGTGGCGGCCGTACGCGACATCTGGCGATTCGGCCGCACGGTGGACGGCAGCCACAGCTGAGGGCCGGCGTCAGCGGTGACCCGTCCTGACCACCAGCCCGCAACGCCCGTCACCCATGCGGTGAGCCCACCCTGCATCGCGGACCCCCGTCCTTGTGGACACGCACCCGGGGGCACAGTTTCCACTTCCCCCGCCAGAATCCTCGCAACGCGTGAAGGTCCACAATGCTGAGATTCGCCGAAGAGATCATGCTCCTGCTCCTCGACGACGAGGGGGAGCGGTTCCTGCGGGTGCCCGACTGGTCCCTGCGCTATGCGCTCGCGGGCGGGATCCTGATGGACCTGGCCATGGAGGACAGGATCGACACCGATCTGGAAAAGCTGATCCTGGTGGACGCGACCCCGCTCGACGACGACCTCCTCGACCCCGCGCTCGCCGACATCGCCGCCGCTACGGAGACCCACGACGCGCGCTACTGGGTGGAGCGGGCCGCCAACCGCGCCGACGAGACCCGCGAGAGGGCCATCGCACGGCTGGTCTCGCGCGGCATCCTGGAGCGCCGCGAGGACCGCTTCCTGTGGGTGTTTCGCTCCCGCCGCTACCCGCTGGTCGACGGCAGGGCCGAACGCGAGGTGAAGCTGCGCATCATGGAGGTGCTCTTCAGCGAGGTGATCCCGACGCCCCGCGACGTGGTCATCATATGCCTTGCCGACGCCTGCGGGATCTTCACCGAACTGCTCTCGAAGCGGGAGGTGCGCCACGCGCTCCCGCGCATCGAACTGATCCGCAAGATGGACCTGATCGGGCGTGCGGTCACGGCCGCCATCTGGGATATCGAGGTCTCCCTGGCCAAGGCGATCCGGCCCCACATGGCGTAGGTTCTGACAACCCTGCTTTACATCTTGTAATGTAGACATTACAATGTTCTGGGGTGGTTCCGTCCACGAACCGCCTGCGTCCACTGCGATCCGGCGACACCGCAGGGGACCACCCACACACCCGCGCGACACCCGCCCAACGGAGGAGCCCGATGTCCGAATCCCGCCTAGAAAACCATCTCAAGCGCCAGCGCAAGGCCGCAGGGCTGTCACAGAACGCCCTTGCCGAACGCGTCGGCGTCTCACGCCAGGCGATTCTCGCCGTCGAAGCCGGCCGCAACGTCCCTTCGACCAGCCTCGGGCTGAGGCTGGCCTACGCCCTGGGCTGCAGCGTCGAGGACATCTTCCAGCTGGCTCCGGCCCCGGGAATCCACGCCCACCTCGCACCCGCCGCAGCCGGCAACGAGGGCGGCGCACGGGTCGCGGCAGGCAAGGTCGCGGGTCGCTGGGTCGCGCACCGGCTGCCTTCTCACGGCATTCTCGCCGCCGACGGCATCATTTCCGGCACCGACGGCGACATGGCCACGGTGACCCCGCTCGTCAGCTCCGGCAGCCTCCGGCGCAATGCCCTGGTTGCAGGATGCGCACCGCTGCTCGGTGCCGTCGCGACCCGCGTGGGCCAGCGCTTCAACGACGCGAGGATCACGTGGCTGCCCACCGGCAACCGGAACTCCATGCGGCTTCTGGCGGGTGGGTTGGTCCACGTGGCGGGTCTGCACCTCGCGGGCGAGGGCAATGGCAGCGCGACCGAGGCCGTCGCGAGGAAGACTCTGCCCGGCCAGCGGCTACTGCTCGTCAACCTCACGGGCTGGCGTATTGGTGTGGTCGTACCCGCCGGCAACCCTCTCGGACTGGCCTCGGGAGCCGACCTGATGCGACCGGGGCTTCGGCTGGCCCATCGCGAAAAGGGTTGCGGCGCTCACGCGGTCGCGTCCCGGTATACGGAAGGCGCCTGCGATGAGCAGAGTGGTCCCCATGCCGCCGGTCACCGGGAGGTGGCCCGGCTGGTTCGCTCCGGCGCGGCCGACGCCGGTATCGCGATCGAAAGCGCGGCCCTGGCCGAGGGTTTGGACTTCATACCGCTCGCTTCGGAGCGCTTCGACCTGGTGATCCCCGCGGATGTCGCCGCCGACAGTCCGGTGTCGCGCCTCATCGAGACGCTCGACGACCCGGCATTCCGCGCCGAGATGGAACACCTGCCCGGGTATGACGGCTCCCGGAGCGGACAGGTAACCACGGTGGAAGCCGCGTGAGAAGCCGCTCCGCGGTGATCGCGGTTACGCTCCTGTGCATTCTGGGAGCGGCCGCTGTGGCCGCCGGGGGCGACGGGAACGAGGGGCGCCGGACCCTGCAGGTCTTCGCCGCGTCGTCGCTCGCCGACGCCTTTCGGGACATCGAGACGGCCTTCGAGGCCGAGCACCCCGGTACGGATGTCAGCCTCGTCTTCGCCGGCAGCCAGGTCCTGCGGCTCCAGATCGAGCAGGGAGCCCGTGCCGACGTATTCGCCTCCGCGGACCGCCGCCACATCGAGTCCCTGGAGCGGGCGGGACTCGTGCCGGAGTACCACGAGTTCGCGGGCAATGAACTCGTGGTCATCGTCCCGCCGGAAAACCCGGCCGGGATCGAATCATTCGACGACCTTCCGCGCGCGCGGCGCCTGGTAATCGGGACCGAACACGTGCCGGTCGGGGCATACACGCGTGAGGCGCTGCGCCGCGCCGCCGAGCGCAACGGTCCCGAATTCGCGACTGCGGTGCTGGGCAGGGTGGTATCCGAGGAGAGCAACGTGCGGCTGGTCCGCGCCAAGGTGGAACTCGGGGTGGCCGACGCTGCCGTCGTGTACCGCACCGACCAGGCCCCGGGGCGGGTGCGCACGGTTCCCGTGCCGCGTTGGGCGAACGTGCGCGCCGGCTACCTGATGGGCGCGGTGGCCAGGTCGGCCAACCCGGAGGGCGCGGAGCAGTGGATCGGTTTCGTGGCGTCGCCCGCGGGGCGGGAGATCCTGTCGCGCCGGGGTTTCAAGGCGGGCTCCGCGCCCGCGTGGTGAGGGAGCCGCGCGGGGGATTGTGGGGGGGACGGGGGGCGCTGCTCGCCGCGATCCCCATGCTGGCCATCGTCGCCGTTCCCCTGATCGCCCTGGCCAGCGCGTCCTCGCCTTCCGACATCGCCGACGGGGCGCGCCACCCTCTCTTCGCGCCCGCCCTGTGGCTCAGCGCCCGCACCACCGTCGCCAGCATGGCGCTGATCGTACTGGCCGGCACGCCACTCGCCTGGTGGCTTTCGCGCACGTCCAGCCGCGGCGCGCGCGCCGCGGAACTGCTGGTGGACCTCCCGGTCGTGATCCCCCCCGCGGTCATGGGCATCGCGCTACTGCAGACCTTCGGACCACACGGCCTTCTCGGCCCGGCGCTGGCATCGCTCGGCATCAACCTCCCCTTCACCACCGCCGCCGTCGTGGCGGCACAGGTGGTGGTCTCGGCGCCCTTCTATATTCAGGGTGCCGCAGCCGCCTTCCGGCGCGTCGACGACGACCTGCTCATCGTCGCCCGCACCCTTGGCCAGTCCCCGATGGGCGCCTTCTTCCGGGTCGCAGTCCCTCTCGCGCTGCCCGGAATGGTGGCCGGGGCGGCCCTCTCCTGGGCCCGCGCCCTAGGCGAATTCGGCGCGACCCTCTTCTTCGCCGGCAACTTCACGGGATCCACCCAGACCATGCCGCTGGCCATCTACACCGCGCTGGAGTCCGATACGCGGGTGGCCGTCGCGCTGGCCCTCGTCCTGGCGGCCGCCAGCGTACTGCTGCTCGTTCCCCTTCGTGCGCTCCCGTCGCTGCTGTCGCGCAGGCTGGACCGCCCTTCGCCGGCCCCCCAGCCCCACGCCCGGCCCAAATGAGGTGGCTCGCCCGGGTCCGCGCGCGCGCGGGCAGCTTCGAAATCGACGCTGCGGTTGCGGGCGACGGTGCCCCGGTCGTCCTGATCGGTCCGAACGGCGCCGGCAAGACCACCCTGCTGCGCGTCGTGTCGGGAGGACATCCTCCGCTCGCGGGCCGCATCAGCGTCGGCGAGCACGTCCTCTACGACTCCGACGGCGGAATATGTCTCGCTCCCGAAGAGCGGCGGATCGGCTACGTGCCGCAGGGGTACGGTCTCTTTCCGCACCTGACCGTGCTCGATAACGTCGCCTTCGGTCTGGCCGCGACGCGGGCCGGACGATCACGCGACCACCGCCGAACGGCGGCGGCGGCGCTGCTCCGGGAAATCGACTGCGAGCACCTCGCCGGACGCCTTCCAGCCACGCTGTCCGGGGGAGAGAAACAGCGTGTAGCCCTCGCACGGGCGCTCCTCTCCGAACCCGATCTGCTCCTCCTCGACGAGCCATTGGCCGCACTCGACGCGGCGACCCGCAGGGACATGCGCGGCTACCTGGCCGACCACCTGGCCGCGCGCGGCAAGCCGGCTCTCGTCGTCACCCACGATGTGCGGGACGTGTATGCCCTCGCGGCCCCCGCCGTCCACGCAATGGAGGGCGGCGTAGTCGTCCAGAGCGGTTCACCCGCCGACCTGGCCGCACAGCCGGCCTCCGATTTCGTCCGGGAGTTCTTTCGGTCCGCCTGAATCCCGCCGGATCAGCGCTGGAACAGGTAGCGCAGCGTCAGGGACAGCACGCCGTTCACGATCTCGAGCCCCGCCAGGCCCGCCCGCACCGTGTTCAGGCCAGCCTCATAGCGCACACCCAGCGCCGTGCCGAACGCCTCCACTTCACCCCCCACGACAAGGCTGGAACCGAAGGTGTGGCCAACAAAGTCGGGATCTGCGTCACAATCGACCTCCTCCCGCCTGCACCCGAGGAGCATCCCGACGGACATTCCACCGTACAGCTGAGGGCGCATGAGGGTTTCCGGATCGGTGCGAACCTGCAACAGAACCGGCAGTTCCAGGTAGGACAGCTCCAGAGCGTCGGCGGCAGTCCTTCCCACCCGTGCCCGGGCGCCCTTGGTGGCGTAGTGCAGTTCCGGCCGAATCGCGAGCACCTCGCCCAGGGGCACGATGCCGACCGCGCCGGCGAGAAAAGTCGTCCGCCAGGTGATGCCCTGCGAGCCCCCGCCGGTGAAGGTAGCCTGGCTGACTCCGCCGATGACTCCGAATGCGGCTTGCGCCTGGGCGGTCGCCGCGGACCCGGTCAGCAGCGCCACCGCCGCGAATATCGCAATCCTCTGCCGCATCTCACCTCCAATCGGGATTCAACCGAACACTAGCGGGTAAGTCTGTTCAAGGGAACATGTACCGCTCTCGCCACCCCCGACCGCATACCTTCAACCGGTCCCCGGTTCAAGTCTCAGGCCCGGGAACACGCCACGATACGGGGGATACGGCGTCCCGATCCATGCCGGGGTCTCCGTCCGGTGCCCGTGGCCTTCGGCGCTTGACAGCAGGGGGACCCCCGGCCCAATTATGTCATGAACGGTTGCCTGGTGAGGAAGCCGCGCACGGGCAACAAGTCCGCAGGGTAGCGGACACCGTGGCGCGGGCCTATCAATGTTCTCGAGAGAGAAGGAGGACGGAATGTACCCGAGTCGTCGCCAATCCATCCTGACCCTCGTCGCCGCGCTGGGGCTGGGCACCTTGAGCGCAGGGTGCGCCAGCGGCGGTGGTGAAGGTGAAGAAAGGGCACCACGCCGCGACCCCAACCTGATCACCGCCGAGGAACTGGCTCCTCACGCCAACCTCAGCTGCCGGGAGGCCATCCAGGAGCTCCGGCCGCGCTGGTTCCAACGCACGGACAGTCCGCTCGTGGTCCAGGACGGCAGCCACATGTCGGCGAGCCTTCTCGACAGGATTCGCGCCAGCGATGTCCAGTCGCTGCGATACTACAGCGTCGCGGACGCCAGGGTGCGGTACGGCCAGACGGTGACGAGCGGTGCTATCGAGGTGACCACGCGCCGGAGGTAGAGGTACCGGTCCGACCTCGGCGGCTTGACAGACCGGGGGCAGGACCGATATTGAACGCGCGCCTTGTTGTTCGCGAAGACGTTGCGTTGCATCGGTGTACGCTCCGATGCGGGGCCCGCGATGCTCCCACTGGAAAAGGAATACGGCATGCCCCCGAATCGTCGGCAGATCATCTTGACCTTCGTCGCCGCGTGCGGCCTCACCGCGCTGGCCGGCTGTGCCAGCGGCGGTGGCGAAGGCGGTGTAAGGCGAGACCCGAACCGTATTACCGCCGAGGAACTCGCCAACTACACGAGCCTCACCGTTTACGAGGTCGTCCAGCGCCTCCGGCCGCGCTGGCTGCAGAGACGGGGATCGGAGCAGGATCCCGTTGTGTACCAGGACGGCAACAGGATCGGGTTCGCCGGGGACGTGCTCCCCGGAATGGCCGTCACCGGTATCGACTCCATGAGGTACCTCAATCCGTCGGACGCCACGACCCGTTTCGGGACAGGGCACGGGGCCGGGGCCATCGAGATAACCACCCGCCGCAATTAGTGCGGTCCCGTCGAAGGTATCTGTGCGGATCGCACGGCATTGACGCGCATACCGTCCGGGCAGCGGCCCGGCCGCATCATTCCCGCCCGGCAAGGTAGCGCCGCGAAAAGTCCGTGAGGATCCCGGCGGCGGTCTCGATCTCGGAGATCGGGATCCACTCATCGGTCGTGTGCGCCTGGGCGATCGATCCCGGTCCGAAACACACGGCTGGAATCCCGCTCCGGTTGAGGAAACAGGCGTCCACCCACGCTGACATGCCCGCCACGGTACCCGGTACGCCCGCCCGTTCACACGCCGCCAGGAGTCCCAGGACCAAGGGCGACTCGGCCGGCACCTCGCTGGCCGCCCTGAAGAGGCCCGGTTCCAGGCGCGCGTCCAGCTCCGGACACCGCTGCCGGGCCCCCGCCAGCACCGCTTCGGCCTCGCGCATGACCTGTTCCGCGGTTTCTCCCGGCAGCGTCCGGCGCTCGAACACCGCTTCGCAACGCTCCGGATAGACCGACGGCGCACTCCCCCCCGAGACCGTTCCCGCGTGGACCGAGGCCGGCCCCAGCAACGGGTGATCCGTGGCACCGGCCAGCCGTGCCGCTTCGGCTTCGAACGCCACCAGCAGGTGTCCCGCGTGAGCGATCGCGTCCACGCCCAGCTCCGGACGCGAACCGTGGGCCGCCCGCCCCTTCACCACAGCGTCGATCCACAGAAACCCCTTGTGGGCGGGCATCACCGCCAGGCCCGTCGGCTCGCACACCACCGCGGCGTCGGCCCGAATGCCGGACGCGACCAGCGCCTCCATGCCCACCGAGCCGTGCTCCTCGTCGGCGGTGAGCGCCACGATCAGTTCGCCCGGGACATCTTCGGCCGCCAGGCGGGCGGCGGTGGCCAGGATGCACGCGACGCCCCCCTTCATGTCCGCGGCGCCGCGGCCGTGGAGCCGTCCCCCCCGCACGTCCCCGGAAAAGGGATCGGACATGCCCTCGACCCCCACCGTATCCAGATGGCCGTTGAGGAGCAGGACGGGACCGGCTCCCTTGCCCCGTCGCCCCGTGACGTTGAACCGGGCCGGCGCGACCTCTTCCGTCCGCGTAGCGTACCGCCAGTGGCCGAGCCATCCCGCCACCAGCGCGGCGATCTCCCTTTCGCCGGATCCCCCCGGGTCCAGGACCGGGTTCACCGATTCCGTCCGGACCAGGCTGCGCGCCATCGCCACCGGGTCCGGGGGCGGGGATGCGCCACCGGGCGGTCCCGGATTGCTGTAATGAGTGTGGTCCATTTTTCACCCGTCGTCGGGAAACCGTTACCCGATGGGAACGCGCAGCGCGTCTTCGCAGAGGGAACCTGGAACAGCCAAAAACGTAGCAAACAGAAAGGAATCCCGGCACCACACGGATCTTCCCGTTTGCAGAGGGCAGCATGGCACGGTTTTTGCTTACTCAATGGAACCGGAGGTCATGGGACGAGCCCGAGACCGATCACGCACAGCGCGGGAGGAGAGCGATTCGCAAGTCAACCGTAAACCTGTTGGGCGCGGCCGCGCTGGTGGCCGCCGGCCTGGCTCTGCTCCGGCAGGGCAACGATCGTCCCGAGCCCGAGGGGGCGAAGGACAACGGTGTGCCTCCGGGCGAGAAGGTCCCCGCGAACATCCGGCTGGAGAGGCTCAGGGAACTGGGCATCTAGCCGTCCCGGGGACCCGGCCCGCGGTGCACATCGCCGCGGGCTTCCGGGCCTGACCCGAGACGAGGGGGGGGGCCCACCAACCCCCGCGCCCCCCCCCGGGGGTTGAGGTGAAACAAAGGGCCGAGCCGGCGCCCCGTGACCGGCCCCCGCCCCCCCCCACCCCCCCCCCC
>JAPPNO010000137.1:27672-49282 GCA_028873845.1 Gemmatimonadota bacterium
GGAAAGTGGCAATTAGCCGGCCCGGGGCCCCGGCCCGGGGTTCCAATGCGCGGGGGGCTGCGGGCCCTCCCCCTCGCGGGGGGGGCCCCCCCACCACGCGGGGCCCCCCCCTCGTCGTTTCCTGTTCATCCATGGGCCGTCGCGGAGGCCGGTTGCCGGCGCCGGGCACCGCCGAACCGCCGCCTCCCGCCTATTCCTCGAAGTGCGAGATGTTCTTCTCGATGTAGTCGTTCCACTCGGGCGGGACGTCCGTGTCCGGGAAGATCGCCTGCACGGGACACTCCGGCTCGCAGGCGCCGCAGTCGATACACTCGTCGGGGTGGATCAGGTACTGGTCCTCGGCCTCATAGATGCAGTCGACCGGACAGACCTCGACGCAACTGGCGTCCTTGGTTCCGATACACGGTTCCGTAATGATGTAGGTCAACAGATCACCTCTGCGATTCGCGGGTTTCGGCGCCACAATGATTGCGGAACGGGGTTGATGCCGCAACCCTGTGAGCGGTGCGCCGCGCCCCCGGATGCGTCCGTTCTACAGCGACTCGCGGAAGTGGCGCGCCGTGGCTACGATGGCGGCTTCGAGCCCGGGGGTCGTCTCTTCCATCGGGTGCACGGCCTCGAAGGTGTGCCCCGATCCGGCGATCACGCGGAGCGCCGACGACGGACCCGCCTCATGCAGACGACGGGCTTCGGCCACGCCCACCGTCGCGTCCTCTTCTCCGTGAACGATCAGCCACGGCACGCGCACCATGGCGGCCGCCCCGGTGACGTCCAGCCGGTCCGCGTTGGCCCGCAGGTCGTCCCACAGGGTCCGGTGGAGGGGCATCCGCTGGCCGGTCCGCGCATTCGCGATGAAGGTCACGCCACGGGTCCTCCAGTCCTCCACCTGCTCCTCCCCCCAGCGGTGAAAGGACGACACCGCGGCCCAGGTGACGAGCGCGGCCACCCCGCTGTGCTCCGCCGCGGTGATGATGCCGGTGCCGCCACCGCGGCTGTGACCCAGGAGGCCGGTCGCGGCGGGTGCGCGTCCGCCGCTCCACTCGCCGGCCATGGTGAGGTCCAGCATCCAGCGCAGGTCCTCCAGTTCGCGCGACAGCGTGTTGCGGCCGAACGCCTCCAGATCGGTGAAGTCGACCAGGCCGGGACCGGTGCCGTTGAGCGAGAAGTTGAACGAGACGACCAGGTGGCCGGCCCGCGCCAGGCGTTCCGAGAGATGGGGGAAGAATCCCCAGTCCTTGAAGCCCTTGAACCCGTGCGCGACCAGGACGGCGGTGCGGGGGTCGCCGCGGGCGGGTGCCCGGATGTCGGCGCGGATGACATCGCCGTGCGGAGGGGTGGTCTCGACTCGGTCGTGTCTCACGGATCTCCACTCCATTCGCGGTCCGGGTGGCCGCATTCGAGGTTTTCGAGGCGGGCCGCCGCGAAGAGATAGTCCGAGAGCCGGTTGAGGTGTCGGATGATCACGGGATCGACGGGCTCCGCCCGCGCCAGGGTGACCACGCGCCGCTCGGCCCGCCGACACACCGCACGCGCCAGGTGAAGGCCGCCCGCGCCGGGGCTCCCGGCGGGGAGGATGAAACTCCTGAGCGGTGGCGCGGCCTCCATGGCCTCGTCGATCCAAGTCTCCATGGCGGCGGCGCGGCCGGCCGGCAGTTCGGGAAGCGCCGGGGGCTTGCGGCCCGTCCGCGGAGGGGGCGTGGCCAGGTGCGCGCCGATCGCGAAGAGGTCCGACTGGAGGAGCGCCAGCCTCTCCCGCGTGGCGGCCAGGGTCACGTGAACGGAGGCGTTTCCGATTGCCGCGTTCAGCTCGTCGACGGTCCCGTACGCCTCGACGCGGGTGTCGTCCTTGCTCGTGCGTCCGCCCCCGAACAGGGCGGTTTCGCCGGTGTCGCCGCGGCGGGTGTAGATCTTCACCGTCCCAGCCGCGTGAACTTCCGGATCTGGCGGGCCCTGTCCAGGAGGCTCGGTTCCGGGGGCGCTCCGTCGCTGCGGATCCCGGAGAGGAGGTCACGGACGTCGAGCAGGGCTTCCAGCATGACCTGGTCGCGCTGAAAGCCGAAATCCAGCGCGTCCATGCGCGCTCGGTCGCCGGCCGTGTCCGCCTTCTCGAACGCCTCGCGGTACACCGTCTCGAGGCTGCCGATGAGGTCGTCCCTGGTGCGCATGTCCACCTTTCGGTTCGCGTTCGCCGCGGGGAACGACGCGCCCCGATGCGCGCCGCCCGTACATACATCGTATCGTGCAGCGTATGTTTCAGGGTAGCGCGCTCGATTGTTCCGCACCCCCGGCACGAAGGACATGATCTCCTTGAAGCAGTCCACCGCACCGCAGAACCCCGTCCCCGATGAAGTGGTCGAACGAGCCAACGACCTCTACTGGCGCTCCGGCGCCAGCGTCAACCAGCTCACCCGGGAACTCGACCTCTCCAAGGGTGCCCTTTACGAGATCATCACCCCCATGGCCGCCGACCTTCGCTGTCCCTGCGGCGGGGGTGAGATGGCCTATTCGAACCGGACGGCCCGCGACCGCGGCTTCGTGTCGTGCACCACATGCGGCCTCGAGGACGAAGAGGAGCACGTTCGCGACTACCTGGAGGAACAGGACTCCGCCGCGGGACTCGAGTTGGGGGCCGCCGACCCGGGTCTCCCCCACGCCCGTTCCGATCCGCAAACCGGGCCGCTGACCGAATCGCCGCCCCGCAACCTGGAGAAGCTGCTGGTCGCCTCGGCACTCGCCGGCCTGGCGGTGGGGCTGGTACTGGGAGGGCTGCTGAGGCGACGATGATCAAACGATGATGAGCGTCCCACTACGATCCACGACGTGCCCCGCCCGGCGAACCGGCCAACGGATGCCAGAAAGTACACTACACATGACATTTCGTAAATCACACTTTACACTTTGGACTTGGCGGTCCCGGTCGGTCGGCAGAGGTGTGACGGCAACCGGGTGTGGCGGGGGCCGTTTTCACCGGATGCGGGACATTCGCGCCCTCACCCTCGCCCTCGCCCTCGTGCTCCCCGGGTGCGGCGCAGCGAACGATGATGGGGCCGGCGGCGCCACCGCCTCGGCCGGCGACCCCGGTCAATCCGTCACCGCCGCCATGCTTTCCGAAGGGGGAATCCAGTCTCGGCCCGCCGCCCAGGAAATCCCGCTCGATGAACTCGGCTTCGACTACGGTTCCGACACCGCACGGATCAGGGTGATCGAAATCAGCGACTACGGTTGCGGCTACTGCCGGCGCTTCCACGTCGAGACCTTCCCCACGCTCCTCAGGGACTACATCGAGACCGGCCGGGTGTTCTGGAAGTACGTCACCTACGCGAGCGGGATGTTCGCCAACGGCGTGTCGGCGGCGTTCGTGGCCGAGTGCGCGGGCGAGCAGGGGCTCTTCCCGCCGGTCAGCGACCTGCTCTACGAGCGACAGGCGGACTGGAAGAACCAGGGCGACCCCTTCCCCGTCTACGAGGAGCTGGCGCGCGAGGCGGGGGTCGATGTCGACGAGCTCAACACCTGCATCGACGAGGAACGGCCGGAGGCCCGGGTGGGAAGCGGAATCGTGACGGGGCGCAACCTGGGCGTGCGCGGCACACCGGCGTTCGTGGCCAACGGCGTTGCCGTGATGGGTGCTCAGCCGCTGGAGTGGTGGGTCGAGTTCTTCAATGCCATGGAGGAGCTGGTCGACCAGCAGGCCGGCGGCGGCGGCGAGGCTGCCGGACAGGCGCCTCCTCCATGACCACCTCGAAGTCCTCCTCGTAGCCCACCCGGCCGGGCGACGGCAGGTAGCGCGACACGTCGACCTCGGCGCGGGCAAGCTCCCGGTCGAAGGCCTCCCGGTCGCGCCGCGAGGCCTCGGTGTCCGTGTCCGAGGTGGCGTACACGATCCGCCCCACCTTCTGGTCCTGGAGCTTCAGCCGGCGGCGCATCAGCTCGGCCTCGACGAAGCTCTCGCGCACGGCGGGAAACCGATAGCGGAAGCCGGCGTCGTCCGCCTCGACCGCCGCGTCGAACTCGGCCGCCAGCTTCTCCAGTTCGCGCAGCACGACCTTCGGGCCGACCTGCCAGTCCTTCATCCGCTTCTGCACGTGGGCGATCGCTTCGCCCACCGTCACCCAGCGCACCGCCGAGATGCTCTGCCGGTAGACGAGGCCGATCAGAAGGCGGCGGACGTTGCGCCGCATGCGGGTCCGGTTTTCCCCTCTGAGCGTCAGTGAGCGCAGCAGCGGAATCCCGAAGAACATGCTGCTGAAGGTGGCCGGCACCACGCCCAGCCCCCAGAACCAGGCCGCGCCCACGGGCACCGCCTCGACCGTCGCGGTCCCGAGCGCCGGACCCAGTCCCAGCACGAACGACGCCACCAGGTTGAACCCGTTGAGCGCGCCGATCCCCACGTTGGACCCCACCGCGTTGCCGGTCAGCTTCTTCGGGTATTCGAGACGCATCCAGGCCGGATTGGGCTCCTTCGCCCGCACGCGGCCGTGTGCGCTCTTCATGAGGCCGGGGAAGGCGTACACCACCTCGCCGCGGTCGGAGACCCGGGGGTCGCCCCCGTAGGCGCCGGTCAGGCGGCCCATCTCCTCGTTCGCGTCGGCCATCGACAGCCCCGTGTGCTCCACCAGCTCGGCCGACGTGATCACGCCCTTGCGCGCCCGGATGAGCCGGAGCACGCTCCGGTCCTTCTGCACCTGCGTGGGCCGGGGCTCCTCGGGGCCGAAGATGAAGGCGAAGACCTTCTTGTAGAAGGGCGGCTGCGCCTCCTTGGGCAGCCGCCTGGCGTGGCGATCGCCGTAGTAGAGGCTGCCCCGGCTCCAGCCGCGCCCCCCCATGAGCCAGTGCAGGAGCAGGAAGTCGCCGAGCCCGAAACCGCCGCCCCGGCGTCCCCCGATGCCACCACCCCGGTCGTCCTTGTTGGCGAACATCATCGCGAGGATGAGCAACACGAAGATCACCACATAGGCGACCAGAACGACCGCGGTCATGACCTTGAACCCGGTCTTGAAGGCGGACCATGCCGCCTTGCGGAAGCGGACCCCGAAGGGCACCTGGTCGCGCGCGATGAGCTTGCGGTCGAACTGGTAGAGGAGGTCGCCCGAATCGGAGACCTCGAGGTGGCCGCGGTGGGTCTCCAGCAGCGACTTGAGCGCGGTCTCGGCCTCGTGGTCGGGGAGGCCGGTGGCCGAGACGACATCGCCCAAAGTGGCGCGGCCGCCGAGGTTGCGGAGCGCGGCGGTCAGGGTGGGGTCGGGGGCGGCGGGGGTTGTGGTGGCGATATCGGGCAAGGTGGTTCTGCTTTCGGATTCCGGCGGATTGGACAGCGCGGGGCGGGGAGCGTATGGTGACCATACGATCCCGCACGGAAAGATCATTTCCGGGGTGGCGGGTGCGCAACGGGGGTGGGGGGCGGGGGGCCGGGGGCAGGGCCGGGCTGGCCGGGAGAGCCCGGGTGCGGTTCCGTGCGCGAACAACTGTGGAGGAGTGGGGTGGGGCTGATCGGTTGATGATGGCAGCTGCTTAGGCTGACGGTCCGACAAACCGCCAAGAGCCAAGGAGCAGTGCATTGATGACGGTCACTGACAAACGCCGCGAAGCCGTATTCCTGTTTGGCCCGCCCTATCGTCATCTGCAGGCCGTTGATCGCGCTGATCCGGTGCTGCCGAGGGAGGGTGGCTGGGCAATGCTGTGGAATCTCGGCGGTGAGGAATGGCATCACGGCCACCCGGTCGCCACCGAGCGTCTCGCGGGCATCCCGCTCGTCATCATTCTGCCGAGTGGGAATGATGAACTGTCCGTTCTGCGAATCCTGCGGGTGATCGAGCAGACTCGACCTCAGGCGGTGATCCCCTATCACAGGGTGCCAGGTCCCGGCGAGATCGCCAGCGTGATCAGGCGACCCCCGACATCGCTCGCATCGGGTGTTACGGAATACCTGGAGTGGAGGGGGGTACCGCTCGACCCCGTCACGCGGAAAGTCATCCGGCGAACCGTCGAGCTCAGCGACAGGGTGCGAACCATCGCCGCCCTGGCGAAGAGCCTGTACATGTCGAGGCGCGCATTGGGACGCCGCCTGCTGAACCAGGGACTGCCGGTGCCGTCCCATTGGCTGCAGGTATCGAGGATCCTGAGGGCGACAATCAGGCTTCAGAACTCGGAATCCAGCCTGTTCAGGGTCGCGTCGTCTCTCGGCTATCCCGATGGGTTCTCCCTCAGCAACCAGATGAGCCGTCTCCTCGGCATTCGGCCACTGGAGGCGCGCGAAAAGCTCGGATGGGAGTGGATCCTCGAGACCTGGCTGGCGCGCGAGGCCCAAAGGGGCACGATCGCGGCGGACATCATGCGCGGCCGCCCCTCCATCGTAGACTTCGGCTCGCCCGGCCTGCGCGAGACGAAACTGTCCGAACCTCCGGCCAGCGCGTCGCTCTGAGGGGTCGCTTCTCCTGTCCATGCTCTTCATACACAGGCCAACGGCACGCGCGGAGCTGAGGCTGGAGTTCTTCGGGGGCCCTTCGCTGTGGCGTGAAGACACGCCCGTCAGGATCTCTCCCTTCCAGGCGGGGTTGCTGTCCCTGGCCTTCGGAACGGGCCGGGTCCGCGTACCCCGCTCGACCGTTCAGGCCCTGCTCTGGAACAAGGAAGGCGGCAGGGCGGTAAGACATCGGCTCAGTCAGCTCGTGTACCAGACGAACCACCGGTGTCAGGCCAGGGTCATCGAGTTGGCGGGCGAGCACGTGCTCGCAAACGAGCAAGTCGTTGCCACAGATCTGGGGGAGCTGAAGGAAGCGGTTCGGAACTCCGACTTCAAGACCGCCTGCGACATCCTTGAGCGCGGCTTTCTGCCGGCATTCCCGAACCGGAGGACGGACGCGTTTTCGGACTGGATGGAAAAGCAGGAACTCGGGATACGTGCACACCTGCGAAACAGGGCGTTGGCCGACTGGAACGCCTCCGAGGCGGTACACGACTGGGCCGCCGCGCGCTCGTCCGCGGAGGCGCTGTCCCGCCTCGACCCGCACGACGAGGCCGCTCTTCGACGGGTCATACGAGCGCATGCGATGGGCGGCAGGGTGGAAGAAGCCGAAGCCGAGTACCGTTCCTTCTCCGAGCGCGCCGATCCATCCGGCCGGTGGGCGCCGCAAAGGGCGACGACGAGCCTGCTCAAGAGCGTAAAGTCCGTCCGAACGAGGCCCGACGGAGAATCGCGGATTACCAGCACACATGATCCGGATGTTCCCTTGACCGGGCGGGCAAACGAACTGTCCCGCCTCAGCCGGAGTATCTCCCACCCTCGTTCGCAGGGTTCGTGGTCCATCGTCACCCTCACGGGCGAACAGGGCCTGGGAAAGACGCGGCTGATCGAAGAGGCGATGCAGGGCGCCCGATTCCGCGGCTACCAGGTCATGTACGCGTGCCCGGGTGAATTCGAGCGCGATATCCCGCTCAGTCCGCTGCTGGAAGCCCTCGACGCGGCCTGGGCGGGACCGATGTTGCAATCCGTGCCCGACCCATGGCGTGCTCACCTTCTGTCCCTTCTCCCGCAGTTCGATCCCGAAGGCAAGACGCCCGCGCGTGTACCGGGGGACCGGCCGGAGCGGTTGCAACGTCACACCTGTGAAGCGCTTCTGCACCTGTTTACCACCATCACCCGGTCCCAGCCGGCCATTGTCGTGCTGGACGACTTCCACTGGGCCGACGAAGCGACAGCGACCGTCGTGCAGTTCCTCCACAAACGCTGGCGGGACGGAGACCTGACGCTGTTGCTCGCCTATCGGAAGGACAAGCTGGACCGCAACGAAACCGCCGCCCGCCTCGTTGAGGAGCTGGAAGCGGACGCCACCGTCATTCGCCTGGACGAACTCGAACGATCGGCGGCAAGAGAAATCGTCGTGTTGCTGAGCGGAGAGAAGCTCGCCGAGGCGACCATCGAGAGAATCGTCACACTGGCGGACGGGAATCCCCGCTACCTGATCGAAATCACCGCCGATGCAATCGCCAGCGGCAGTTCGAACCCACAGATCCACGTCCCCGCTTCGCTACGGCAGAGAATCGCCCGGGGTATCGGTGAGTTGGCCCCGAAGGCCAGGAGCATCATGTCGGCACTCGCCGTTTTCGGACATCCCACCACAGTCCGGTGTCTCACCGAAACCACCGGTCATTCACGTCACGATTGCATCGACGCCCTCGACACGCTGCTCGCTCGAAGGCTCGTCGAACGGAGGGACGAGAAGGTCAGGATTCGCCAGGACATCGTTCGCCAGGCGGTGTACGAGGGGCTCAGCCCCACGCGTCGGTCCCTTCTCCACAGCCTGACGGCCGAGGTGCTCCGGTCGAGTACGAGAAGCCTTCGACCCGACCGCATAGCGGAGCACTACCAACGCGCCGGTGAGCGCCAGCTGGCCTGCGCCTATGCCCTTGAGGCAACGAGACCCTCCGTCGAGCTCGACCCCCGAAAACGGTCGAGATTCGTGCAGATCGCGTACGAAACGAGCGACGGAAGGCGGCGAGAACGTCTGACGCTCCCCCTTGCCCGCGCCCTTCATCGCTCCGGGCAGTTTGCGGACGCGTTGCGGTACGCCGGCAAGGCCTTGCGACAGATACCCACACTGACTCCTGCTGAATCCTCCGCCGCCCGGCTCATCGTTTCCGAGACCCGGGCGTTGCTCGGAAGGGAGACGACCTCCACGACCCTTGGCCGGCTCGCGCACCAGGAGCAGGCGGCCCTCGCGAACAACATGGAAGTGGTTTTCGCGGAGGTGCTGGATGCCAGGCTGAGGCTTCTCGTAAGGACGGGCGACCGCGACGGGATCACGCACCTGTTTGCCCGGATGAACCGCCTGGAGGGATTGCGCGACCCGGTGGCCAATTGCCGCGTGCTGGCGACTCTGGCCATGCAGGCGGAATACGGCCATCCCGCGGAGGGACTCGTCTGTGCACGTCGAGCCGTGTCCATCGCTCGCGGGCACGATCTGCACAGTGAAACGATGCTTGCACGGCAACGTCACATCGCCGCCCTGGCGGTCAACGGCCTGCTCGCCACCAAAGAAGGAAGGACCTCGGTGGCCGAGGCCGGAACCGCCGTGCAGAGAAGTGACGACCTCGTATCACACCTTCTCATCCTGCTTGAGCTGGCGAAGTGGCACACGACGACAGGCGGCCTGGACAAGGCGGCGGATTTGCTGGAAAATGTGCACGCCGAGCGCACCGACTGTCCCGAGATCCGGTACCTGACGATTCTGGCACGCGCGAAGCTGGCCCTGGTGCGCGGCGACCTGCCGACAGCTGTGGCCACCCTCGCGACCGTGCGCAGTTCAGCCGACAGTGGCCCCGAGGAGACCCTCTTGCTTGAGGGTGGCATGCGCACCGAACTGCACGGGGAAGTGATCGGGCACGCGCGCGTTCCACCATACCTCAACGGAGCCCTGGCGGGAGTTGAGGGGAACATCCTCCTGGAATCCGGCAAGTTGCACCAGGCAGCGACAATCGCCGGGAGTTGCATCGTTGAAGAGCCGCTCAGGCACGCCTCGATTGACCTCGTACTCTTTCACGCCCGCCTGCTCTCGCGGAAGGGTGACGTGCCGGAAGCCCTGGACTTGCTAAAGCGTGTCGCCGAGGCTCATGGCGCCGAGCGGCCGCTCCACTGGCTCCGGGCGACTCTCGACCTCGTCCGACTCGCACGCCGAACCGGCAGCCCCCGACCCGACCTCGCCTCCCGCGCGCACGACCTGGCGCACCGCCTCGACCTGCCGGGGCTCGCACACGAGTTCGTACCCTTCAGGTAGCTGCGATTGGAAGCCGAGGGGACCACCGGCCATTCCGGAAGCGGACCGCCCACTACCCGTCCCCCGACAACCGGCGATTCGTCGCGCACCTTTCCAGCACTCCCCCGCCCCCCTCCACCCCCCGCGCCAGCACCCCCGTCACATTCGCCACCGCGAAGCTGATCCCGTTCAGATTCCTCTCCACCGGCACCCCGGGAATCGGCCGTGGATACGGCGACGCCGCCACCACCCCGTCCCGCACCTCCACACAGTCGCGCGGCAAGTCCTCATCCACCACCACCCCCACCGCACCCGGCAGCGACCCCGGCCACCACCTCCGCCCATCCGCCTCCGCGGCCGCCACCACCACACCCCCCGCCTCCGCCAACCGCCCCACCGCCTCCTCAAGCATGCCCGCGTGCTCCTCGCGAACCGTCCCCAGGCTCAGGTTCACCGCCTGTATCCCCCGCTCCGACGCCCAGTCGATCGCGGCCACCAGCGCCCTCACGCTCGTCCTCAGCCGGTCGTCGAAGACGCGCACCGCGTAGATCTCCGCCTCGGGCGCCTTCTCCTGGATGGCCGCGAAGACCGCCGTCCCGTGCCCCAGCCGGTCCACCCAATCCTCCGACACACGGCCCGACAGGTCGATCCGCACGCCGCCCGCCACGCCGCTCACATGAGGGTGCCCGGGATTCACTCCGCTGTCGATGACCGCGACCTGGACGCCGCGGCCACGCAGATCCCGGAGCGTGGAACCCTGGATGCAGATTCGCTCCGGCGGCAGGCCTCTGGGCCCCGGTTCATGCGGGTTTTCCGGGGTCATGGTGCCGGCACCGTTTCGGCGCGGGAACTTTTTCCGGGGACGGTGGTAGTAGCGCACATACGCGTAATGATCGCCGTCCCGGGGCAACGGTGGCAATCGGACGCGATGAGCAGGACCGGGGCAAGTATTCGACCGGAGCAGTACCAGCCTGGCTGGCAGGGGCGGCTCTCGTAAATGGGCTGCGGGATGCAGTGATGGGGCAACGATCCGATCCCTGTCAGTCAGGCATTTTTCTGTCCTCCACGGTCAGGATCAGTAATGTGGACATTACATAATGTCATGTATAGTTTACATTAGCGACGGGCAACCCTACCTCCCTCCAGCACCACCACCCGGTCCGCCGACCTGACCACCTCCTCCCGGTGCGAGATCACCACCGTCGTCCGCCCCCTCATCACCTCGGCGTAGGCCGCCACCACCTTCGCCTGCGCGTGCGCGTCCAGCGCGCTCGTCGCCTCGTCCAGCACCAGCACCGCCGGATCGGCCAGCAGCGCCCGCGCGATCGCCACGCGCTGCCGCTCCCCCGCCGAGAGCGCCCGGCCCTCTTCGCCCACCACCGTATCGAGCCCGTCCGGGAGCGACGCCACGAAGTCCCCCAGCCCCGCCCGCTCCACCGCCCGCGACACGGCCTCCCGCCCAGCCTCCGGCCGCGCGTACCGCACGTTCTCCAGGATCGAGGTGTTGAAGACGAAGGTGTCCTGCGCCACCACCGCCACCCGCGCCCGCAGCTCCGCCAGCGCGACGTCGCGGAGGTCCGTGCCGTCGAGGAGGACGCGGCCGCGGTCGGGGTCCAGGTGGCGCACCAGCAGGTCGGCGACGGTGGACTTCCCGCTCCCCGACCGCCCCGCCAGCGCCACCACCTCGCCCGGCGCGACGGTCAGCGCGAAGCCGTCCAGCACGTCGGCGCCGCGGCCGTGGCCGCACGACACGTCCTCGAAGACGATCTCGCCGCGCACGGGGCCGAGCGGGACGGGCTGCGCGGGGTCCTCCACCTCGACCGGTTCGTCGAGCAGTTCGTGCACGCGCCTCAGCGACACGCGCGCGGCCCCGAGTCCCGTGTACAGCCCCATCAGGCCCTGAACCGGGCCGATCAGGCGGATCTGGTAGGCCATGAAGGCGGTGAAGGTCCCGAGCGTCATCGCCCCGTCGATCACCCGCGACCCCCCGTAGAGGAAGACCACCGCCGTGCTGGCCGAGAGCAGGATCCCCGGCAGTCCCCCGGCCAGGTAGCTGAGGCGCTGCATCTTCATGAGCGCGGCCACGAAGGCGTCGTTCAGCCGGCTGAAGCGCGCGGCCTCGCGTTCGCCCGCGTTCGCCGCGGCCACCAGGCGCGCACCGCGCAGCGTCTCGATCAGGAAGGCGCCGATCCCCGAGCTCCGCTCCCGCATGACGCGCACGCGCACCACCAGGCGCCGCCGGTACGCCACGATCGCCCAGATCGCGGGGGGCAGCAGGGCGGCGAGAACCTTTGCCTACTACGGAGAAGGTGACGTGAGCGAAATCCAGCGCGTGCTGGCCGACGCGGCGCTGGCGTGGCTCAGCAACGCGACTGGAGGCTCTTCTTGGCCGCCGAGGGCGCTCTCAAGCCCAGTCGGAATCCACGTCAACTTTGCCCTCGGACTGTCCAACGAAGTAGGACCACTCCGCCATCCGACCATTCCCGGATTGGCTTGCAGCAACGTCTCTGGATGGTGTCCTCGTCAGTTCGTAATAGCGGACCTCACCGACACCTGACACCTCGTTCTGCCCCGTAGTCACCACCACGCCGTCGCCGAACGCCAGCACGTGCTGACTGTCGTCGGGAATGTCCAAGCGGGCCAGCAACTCCCCGGCCGGGCTGAAGACGAGCCACTCCGGGCTCGCGAGCAGACCGCCGTCCCGCAAGATCAACCTCTGAACATAGATGAGGCCATCGGTTCCGATTTCCAGGCTTCTGGCCGCCGGATGACGCTCCGCTCCCCTTCCGAACGCGGATGCTTCCGGCGGGATGGTTCGGTCCCCCGCCTCCCACCGTACCTTGAGGAGAACTTCGCCCGTACGATGTACCGCCAGAAGCTCTGGCCTTTCACTCGGCACGGTCCAGATCGTGTCCCCTGCAACGGCGCTGGTGTGCCAAGGAGCATGACCCCAGCGAGCCGGGATATTGTATTGCTGCAGGGTGGGGTCCTTGGGGATGGCAGTCAGAAAAAGTAGTTCCGGCTCGCGGGCACGCAGCGGCTCGTTGCCGGCTGGCGCCGGTGGAACAGACATGATCGCGGAGACCATGCGCGTATCGACCAGGCCCGGCTCCATCGCGCCCGCAATGACCAGTGATTCGTCCGAAAACAACCCCAGGAGCTTGCCCGACGGGGCAAGGGACGGCGGCCCAGCCAATTGGCCTTCCCGGTCGAAGTACCAGATGTCCATGTCCCGTCTTCTGTGGAGATGGTTGTCGCCATACAGGACTATGCCGCCGCCATGGGCAACCATGCCAAAGTGACTCCAGCTCAAGGACTCGCCGTCTTTCCCTTTCGGAGCCGCAACCGTCAATTCCTCGCCACTCGATGGATCAGCGAAACACGGATGCCGCAAGCCACGGCATAAAATCGTCTAAGTTCAATCGGGACTGCACGATCTGCCATTCATGCCGTCCGGCCGTGACCCGGCCCGCCGTGTTCAACCTTCGACCAAATCCGGTCGAATGGCGGCCATTTGGGTGGACCGTTCACCGTGCCCTTCACGGCGTACCGGTGCGACGGCATAAGCGAACCCTTCTCTCGATACCCGTCGGCCCCCACAAGAGGCAAAACGAGGACTCCGCACCTTCCACGTATTCCAACCGCCGGGAACATCGATCCAAGACAGCGAGTAACGCGACCGAGGTTCCGGAAGCCTGCGTCACCGACCCTGGACGGTGCGAATCTCTAAGGTACCGGGCAAGCAACGGCGCGTCACGCAACCGCCCGCTAGTGGCCAGTAGCGGACGCATCCCTGATCATTTCCGCGACCAGCTCTGGATAAGATTCCTCGACCACCTGTTGTGCTCGCACTATCGTCGGCCACATAGAGTCTCCTTTCTCACCTTGCACAAGCGCTATCCAGTGCGTCGGAAAATAGCGCACGAGCATTCCTAAAACAAACGATACCATATACGTCATACACAATTGTGAATAGCGAGCCCCTCCTGGGAACGGCTCAGCAATGAACAATGTCGGAATCGCGCCGAACATTTTGTTGACGTACGTGTGTACAAACTGTGGTATTTCTCTTTCTGCTCTATCTGCACTACACGTCAGGGCACACGACTCTCCGTCGTCGACAGCGGCATAGCCGAGTTCCTGATAGGCGCTTATGATCCCTGAAGAATTCTCTTTCCTAATCTTTACCTGTAGACCATTATCCTCGCTGTAGCTTAGATCTTGGACTGCGACATGTCGACGCACATCAGAAAGATCCGAGTAGTCTTCCCATAGGTCGGGTATTCTGGAGAACAAATCGCCGACCGCAATCTGCTCAGCGTGATCTGGCAAATCGTAGCAAAACCGCCAGTCGACCCCACCCGACCTGATGTGCATCGACATTCTATTGCGAGTATACTTCATGAAATCCGAAAACAAGCCTGATCGTACGCAGATTCTAAGCTCATTGAGTCGTGGCAATCCATCAATGTTGCCGCCGGACACTACCTCACCCCACCTTACCGCTTCTATGCCGTGGCCTCGATTCAACCCCTCTTCTCCGCCATCGGGCTTGAGCAGCAACAGCAAAGCCCGGCTGAGACTTGCGACGCCATAGAATGTCAGAAGTGGCCGAACCGAGTGATCAGAATTGCTCCCGTTTCTGAAATACTCACGTGCTTGCCTAGCGGCAGCATTGATTTCCCTAGCTCGACGCGCATTAAGTGTCCGTGAGTGAATCTGCTCAAATCGTTGCTGGGTTATGTCGCGACCCTCAAGGGAGAGCAACTTCTGCCAAATCGCTCGATTCATTTCTTGTGCCTTTCAGTCCTGGATTGCGACGCCACCAAAAAGATGCGTCTTGTAGATACGTCATTCGTGGGCACTGGGTCACTCATTCAGAAAGCGGGCGACGAGTGGTACCATCCTTGCGAAGCTGCCGATACCGCCTCCCCCGTTTGTGACGTATCCGCCCATGTGTTCGGGCAGCACATTGCGGAGAGTAGAAAACGAGTAACCGACATCACTGTCGTGCGTAGTAGCGTGTTCATCAAGAAAGGCGGCCCATGCCTCGACAAACCCAGGAGACAACCTGGATCTGGGATAATCGCTCAGAGGTATGGCAATCAGTTCGCCAATGTACTGGTGCCCCCTTGGATCGGAGAGAAAGTGGGTCAGCGCATAGTAAGATTGCTTGACATGTCCTTGTCTATTCTGGCCGCTTAGGTTGTGATGGTGGTCAAGAATGGTCTGGGGCACCTCGTCGATCATCGGTTCGATAAAACTAATGAAATCACGGAGAGGCCGTATAGGTGCGGCGTGATGGAGCGTCGACGGTGGCGACAGGTATTCGTCGGCCATGGCGACCGCTGCTTGAAAATCGTCATGCTTCCAGATGTCTGCATCCTCCAACTGCTGGATCGCGTCCTTGCAGGCTTCGATGTATGCACGAAGGGTCGGAATGGAAAGTTCTTTTAGGCTACTGCGGAGATCGTTCACGAATGTCCCGAGCGATTCCGTCTCGCCTGCATTCAATTCCGCGACCAGTTCAATGTTACTGGTGAACGCAGCCCGAGATAGGTTGGGAGACCCAATCCATGACCACGTGGCGTCAACCTGATATATCTTGGCGTGCAACGCTCGATGGACTCGCAGGGAGACACGCTCCTCTCCCACGGTTTCAAGATAGCGTAACAGAGCAGGTGGATCAGAAACCCCCGCCGCCCAGTCGCGTGGGTTGAAGCGAGTCCAGAACTCAACGCGGCCGCCCGGATTTGGCCGGACCCAGGTGAGGCCTTCTTGGCTGTAGAACGGTGCCGATATCAGAACGGCGGTTCCCTGCTCACACCTACTGGTGAGCTCCTGGATGTCTGGACGTCGCAGTCTCATGTCGTCGGAGACCCTTGGCTTTCTGGTTTGTAGTTTCGCACGAGGGGGGAATCTACGCTGCTCGCGTGATTTGAGCCATCAGATCGCTTCCGCGCGGCCTGCGGCGACGAAGGAGGGTCAGAAGGTGGCTGTCTTCCGCCGATTCGCGCGAGCAATTCGTCAAGGCTCGGAGTGACCTCGTACTGAGCCGGGGACTCTCGAACCGCAATCGCCTCGAAGTGAGCCCTGCCACAGGCGATCTTGTCGGCTTCGGTAAAGCGGAGATCGCCGGGTTGCGAACTCCCTTTCGTTTCGACGACCAGATACAACCGTTCGCCAACGTCGGATGTGATGAGGACGGCCCAGTCCGGATTGTACCCTCCGAGCGGCGTCGGCACCGTGAACCATCCCGGAAGCTTGGTGTAAAGCGTGACCGCAGAATTCCTCTCCAGCTGATCGGCAAACCGAGCTTCGGTATCGGACTCGTAGACGACCTTGTCGTAGACGGATTTTCCGGCCTCAAGCATGTTCCGGAGATAGCCGGTAAGCTCCTCTTGCTCGAATAGCTCCTGCGCGTAATAGGATTCGTCCCCGATTCGTCGATACTTGATGCCGTCCACCAACGCCCGCCGCTTGCAGCGATTGATCGCCATTGCGGCGTACTCGATGAACTGCTGTGGATTCCGTCTAAAATCGAGGAGTCGCCGACTACCGACAAGGATCCTGTGGATGCTGCGCCGCGTTAGCCGTGTCCGGTCCTGAAGTTCGGTGAGGATATCCGGCAGCTCGATGTCAGGCTCGTCCAGTGGGACGGGGGCATCCCCGGCGACCTCCATCGCCTCCACCCCGGCCTTTCCGATGGCGATGTCGGCTTTGCGCCACAGCAGCCGGGTCCTTGGTATTGCTGGCGCTTGCCGGAGCGCGACGGCGCATGCTTTCACTAAGCGTTCGTTGTTGAAAGCCACGCGATAAGTGGTCTTGTGCTTGATGCGGTCCCAGAGCCCCCTAAACTCGCCGCTATCCAAGACGGCTTGGCGCGGGCGAACTGTCTGGCGTTCGTCGGCATTCCGGACCTTGAAGCGTCCGGCAAGTTTTCGCAACACTGCAACGATTTCCGCCCGTTGGTCGGCGAATCTTTGAGGAACGACGAGGCTATCTGCCTTGATCGCTTGGCGGAGAGAATCTCGGATTCGCCCGCTCCCGTCGATGTAGCCCTGGGTCTGAAGGTGGTCGTACAGGATGCGCGACTGATCGAACCCGAGGACCGTTGGCCGTTCGTCGTGGCCGACAACCGAAATCTGTGCAAACTGGTGCGGCTCAACGACGCCGAAGCGTATCCCGGTGTCCCGCTCAATCTCCCGTTGGAGGTTTTCGGCGAACTCCTCGTAGCTTTCTCTGGCAATCACCGTTAGGGTATTCACTTCGAAACCACGGCGACGCTCGCCCTTCTGGTTGACGCAGAGACGCAAGCCGCGCCCGATCGTTTGTCGCCGTTCGCGCTCCGTCTGGATGTCGCGCAGCGCACATATCTGGAAGACGTTGGGATTGTCCCACCCTTCGCGCAGCGCCGAATGGGAGAAGATGAACTTGAGCGGCTCATCGAGACTCAGCAGCTTCTCCTTCTCCTTCATGATCAGGTTGTACGCACGCTGGGCATTGTCGCGGTTCACTTGGTTGTTCTCGGCCGTATCCGTCCAACCGCCCTTCTTGTCGATTGAGAAGTACCCGTCGTGAACAGCGTCGGCGTCCGCAGCGAAGCCCGCTTCCTGGAACAGCGAGACGTAGTCGGGGTGGGCTGCGAGGCGCTGGTATTCCTCTTCGAATGCTCGTGCATATTCGCCTTTGACCGGATTGCCGTCCTCGTCGTAGCGGCGGTAGCGTGCCACGGCGTCGATGAAGAAGAGGCTGAGGACCTTGATGCCCTGTGGGCGCAGGCGCTTCTCCTTGTCAAGATGCTCGCGAATGGTCCGCCGAATCATCTGTCGTTGCACGGCCCAGCGGTTCACATCACCGTGGGCTTCGCCTCTTCGAAGATAGTGCTGGCCGCCGGGTACGCGCAGTTCGAGGAACGCGTTCTGGCCGACCCTAATTTCACCGATCCAGCAGTGACGATAGACTGCCCGGCCCGCTTCCTGCTCAAGATCGTCGCCATCCTGTACCGTTCTCAGACGGCGTCGCACCCCACTGGCCGCTCTCACATCGAGTTCCACTTTCGCGCTGATCACGCCACGTCTGTTGCTTGTCGAGACCAAGCGGACATAGGGCCGGTTGTGGGCATCCTCCACTGTCGCGGCCGCGACCTCGATCTGCTTGACCAGCTTTCGTTCGTAGGCATCGACGGCGTCGAGCCGGTATACCATGTGGTGCCGGTCCACATGGGTAGCCGAGTAACGAAGCGTGCAGAGGGGATTCATCGCGTCGAGCGCTGCCTTGCCCTGACCCTTTAGACCCCCGTCGACACTCTGCGGCTCGTCCACGATCAAGATCGGTCGCGTGGCCTTGACGAGATCGATCGGTTTCTCGCCTCCCGTCTTCTCACTGTCCTTGTACAAATTGTTGACGTTCCTCTTGTTGATAGCACCGACTGTCACAACCATGATCTGGATCTGCGAACTCGTCGCGAAGTTTCGGACTTGGCCGAGCTTGGACGAGTCGTAGAGGAAGTACTCGAACGGCGTCCCCGAATAGAGGGCCCGGAAATGGTCGTAGGTCATCTGGATCGACTTGTAGACGCCTTCCTTGATCGCTACAGACGGAACAACGATCACGAACTTCGTGAAGCCGTAGCGCTTGTTCAGCTCGAAGACCGTACGCAGGTAGACGTACGTCTTACCAGTTCCGGTCTCCATCTCAATGGTGAAGTCGCCGGAGTGGAGAGTGTCAGACTGAGGCACGCCGTTGCGAAGCTGGATGTCTCTCAGGTTCGCGAGTATCTCGTCGTCGCGAAGAGTCAGCCGGTTGCCGATGCCCAAGTCGTTCGGAATAAAGGCCAGCTTCTCCTGCGGGTCGAATCGACTTCGCGTGACCGTGAATTCCGTTCGGCAGGTTTCCTGCCCGCGAAAAAGGTCGCAGACGGCGGCCACCGCTTGGAGCTGGAAGTCCAGGTTGGGTTCGAAACGGAGCTTCATCGCGAGCGCCTCGTCGATCCGAACATACGCACAACCATCGGCTCTACAAGCTTCGGATGTTGCCTAGGCCGCGCTGCTCGAGTATCGCGGCTAGGTTCGTCTTGGCGACATCGTCGGCGAAGGCGCTGTCGCGGAACACCACCGTCGACTCGTCATCCGGCGCAAGGGCCTCATGCCAGTCGCAGATACCCGATGCCAACTGCTCCACGTCGTGGCCCGCGACAGCTTCGTCCAAGCAGGCGATTAGGACACCGCCGCCGACTGAATGCACAGACTTGCCCGCAATGGTCCGCGATTCGATAGGGATGCAGAGATCCAGCCCCAGCTTCAGAATCAGTTCGTAAAGAATGTCCTGCTCCGAGCGCCCAGGCTCGATGTGGTCGAGGCCGGCGAGCAGCGCGTCGTCCAGATCGACTGGAGCGGGATCCCAGGCACGGATGTTGGAGGTGTCCAGCTTAAAGACCCGGAAGCCGACATCCCCGGCGAACAAAGGGTTTTCGTCCGCGAGCTTCTTTGAGGCTGCCTTCATCCGGGCCTTGGTGAGATCCGCGATCGTCGAAAACGCATCACTCCCCGCTATCGGCTCGGGCAATTGAACCATGATGTACCGGCTCGCGCGATTATAGTCCGCGTTCTGTTGGATGACTGCGTGCCCTGTGGTGCCGCTTCCTGCAAAGAAATCCATCACGATTCCGTTGGGTTCGTCTCCGGTTGCTGCAAGTATAATATCGTACACCGCCCAAAGGCTCTTTGGGAACGTAAACGGAGAATCCGGCACAAGGTCGCCCACCATCCGTGTACCGTATTCGTTGGCATCATATCGCTTGTCGCTCCACACAGTCTTGTAGAGCCCAAAGTTCTTGCCGATCTCAATCTCATAACCCCTCTTCGTCTTCCTAGCTCGAAGCAAGTTCTGGATTGCCTCTACTGACTGCCGTGCATACCGCCACTTACGCTCAATACCCGAGCCATCAATGGGGTAGACGTACGCAACTCCGTCATGAATCTCCGTCTGATGCGGATGGAAACCGTCGTCGCAAACCTGTCCAAACCCCGAAATCAGTCCATCCTTGACGAATACCGGATAAAAGCAATTCTTAGCATCCTGTCTCTCTGACTCCGTACCCCAATTACGAAATTGCGACCACGAGACATCTTCCTCTGGGATTAGTCTATCCGCTATCGCCTTCGTACCTCTCCGATAGACAAAAAAAGCGTATTCGTGGACATAAGAGAAGTTCTTCCCCTGAATCCCTCGTGGGTTGTGAACGATCGGCACACACACATGGTCGAAGTTGCCTTCTTCAAAGACCTCCCTCAGGATCAGGCCGAGCTGATTCACCTCGTTGTCGTCGATCGTACAAATCAGCACGCCGTTCGGTGACAATAGGTTTCGTGCGAGCACCAAACGCGGGTAGATCATGGATAGCCAATTCGCATGAAATCGGCCACCAGTCATCGGATTGGTTGTGAGTCTCGTCGAGCCCGTGGATTGACCTGTTATGTCGAGATAGGCGCGAACACCATCGCTGTAGTCATTCGGATAGATGAGATTGTTCCCTGTATTATAGGGAGGATCAATGTAGATGGTTTTGATCTGCCGACTGTAGCTCTTCTGCAGCAGCTTCAAGACTTCTAGGTTGTCTCCTTCGATGATCACGTGTTGAGTTGTATCCCAGTCGACACTCTCCTCGGAGCAGGGGCGTAGGGTTCCGGTCGAGGGGGTCAGGGCGAGATGTCGGGCGCGGCGCTTTCCGTGCCAGTTGAGGCCATACATCTCGTCGGGCGCGGCCACCACATCCCCGAGTAGCTGACGGAGGACATCAAAGTCCACTTGGCCCTCGGCGACCGCTTCGGGAAACAGGACTTGCAGGCGCTGAAGGTTTTCGGCGACGATGTCTCGCGAGTGAGTTTCGGGGTTGCCGGCGACAATTCTCTCCATGGGGCTTTCCTCCCGTCACCGCATCGAACGAGTCGGATACCGGTCTGGGCCGGAAGCCTGATGGACCGATTTAACGGTGTCTTGCGTCGCCCACCCCAGCCAGTTGGCTGCGTCGCTGCCATCTCGGGGAAAGGCCTCTTCCCAAAGCGTCGGCTCGGTACCGAATGCTTTCTTGAGACTGGGGGCACGTGTCCCGAAGCGAATCTCGATCGGGCGCATGTAGACTGCACGCCGGATTCTCATGAGTCGACCGGATCGCGTCCGGCTGAGGGTGTTCGGGTGACCGCGCTCCGGTTGCGCCGGTAGATCAGGGCAGTCGGGCAGAACGGGGGCGCCTCGCGTCCCGCTTCCGCCGTGTCCCAGGGGTCTCTTGAGCAAGCTCTTCACAGCTTCCTTCTCGCTTCGCGTAAGGGAATCGTTCCACCAATATAACGTCGCTCCCTTCGGGGCAATCGGCCTGACCTGCCGAAGAAGGCGCCCGCCGCCACGTCTTGAAGACCTACGGAGTCACTGCCTCCGGCAAGGGGTTGCGGATCACCACGCGTGGCGGTTCGGAGTGGGGTCGTCCTCGATCGCTTGGCGACGAGACCCATTTCGTCAACGATCACGAAGATGTCGCGAGAGCACCGGCCCTCACCGGGCCATGTCGATGAGGATACGGTCGCCGCTGAGTCCTCATGGACAGCGACCGTGCACAGGTCATCCATTCTGGCCGGGCAGCGCGCTGGGGGCGACGTTACAACCGCTTCGAGACCCAAACCGTCCTTCCGACGACTTGGAGCTCTCGGGCGGACCGCTCGTGGCTGTCGTATGCGGGGTTGACGGGCTTGAGGACCACGCGGGGCGGGTCGGAGTGCGGGACATGCTCGATCCGCTTCACGACGAGTCCCATGCCGTCCCAGATCACGAAGATCCCCGGCGGCGCGGGCACCGTCCGGCTCGCG
>JAPPNO010000136.1 GCA_028873845.1 Gemmatimonadota bacterium
TTACCCGGCACCCTGCCTTGCGGAGCTCGGACTTTCCTCCGTCCGGCGAGCCCTGCGGACTCCCGGCGGCGATCCCTCAGCCCGTCCTCCTGGTCACCTATGATGGCGCCAACCGGGTTCCGTTGGCCAGTCCCTGCCGGATCCCGGCGACCGGCGGGCCAGGGTCCGTTGGCCGGCCCGGCTCCCGTCCGATCAGAAAATCATGGAAACAAATGTTCCTGGACTATCGTAAATCGTTGCTCCCTTTGGGAATAAATGTATTGATTTCCACAATATTCTTGATTTTCCACCATATGTTGTGTAGGATTGGAGTCGGAGCGTAGTCCTGAGTCATCCGGAGCCTGCTTATGGGACTGATGAGAATCCGGTTCGCCCCGACGAGAGCGGCCCTGCCGTGGCTGCTCTGCCTCGGTGCCCCCGGATTCTCTCCAGCTTCGGCGCACGCCTTCCCGGCCTCCACCTTCCAGGTCTCGGCCGACCTCGGATCCCATCCCCAGGAACCGGTTGTCGTCTACCTCGTTCGCCACGCCGAGAAGGCCGACGACGGGACCGACGATCCGCCCCTCGCGATCGCCGGGCGGATTCGCGTTCAGACCCTGAAGGCGCTGTTGGCCGACGCGAGACTCACCCACGTCCACACCACGGATTGGAAGCGCACCCGCGACACCGCCCGTCCCTTCGCCGAAGAGGCCGGCGTGGAGCTCGCCATGTACGATCCGCGGGAACTGGAGACGCTGGCCACCGCAATCAAGGCCACCCCCGGTCGTCATCTCGTTGCCGGGCACAGCAATACGACCCCGCAACTCGTGGCGGCACTGGGCGGAGATGCGGGTGGCGAAATCGACGACCTGGAGTACGACCGGCTCTACATTCTCGTGATCGACCCCGGAGGATCGACCGTGACGACGCTGCTGCGTTTCGGCGAGCCCTACGTGAAGGGTCGTGACTTCGGCCTGCGCGCCGCGCCTACGCCGCGAGGACCGCGCGGAACCTCTCGGGAACTCCGCTGAGGCTTCGGCCCCGCGCCCCGCACCCGGTGCCCACTCCGGTTCCGATGGCTGCCGGCAGCGCGCGGGGAGGATTCCCCCGGCATTCGGACCGTGTTCGCCGACCCTTCTAGAAGCTGACCACCAGCGCCACCGTAAAGACGCGGTCCAGCTTCTCGCGGCGAACCAGCACGGTGCCGCTCTCGTCACCCCCCGGAGACCGCAGCGTGAGCCTGGCCAGCGCGGGCTGATTGTCGAAGGTGGTCCGGAGCGAGGTCTTCAGGCCCAGGTGCTCGTTCATGGCCACACTCAGGGAGTTGACCCAGTCTGCCCGAAGATCCGAACGGTCGTTGCCGTTGCCGTCCACCACCAGGTTGCTGCTCCACTCGGTGTTGCCGGTGACCTGGAGCCAGTAGTCGGTGGACAGGCGGAGGCCGAGGAAGCGGCCGGTGTCTTCCGGATCCGGCACCACCGCCCTCTCCACCGTGTGCGTGATCCCGTAGCCCGTGCCGAGGCGCTGCCGTTCGCGAGCGAGCCAGCGCGTGGACACCCCCGCCACATTCACCACGCGGTGGCGGATGCCGGAAAAGGTGTTGCGGATCCACCCCGACTGGACAAAGACCGAGGTCCGTTCCGAAAACCGGCGGTCGGCCCGGATGCGGGCGCGGTAGTTCTCGGCCGAGACTTCGCTGTCGGACTCTTCCTCGATGCGGAAGTCGGACTCGGTGCCTACCGCAATGCGTTCGAAGCGCGTGGTGCGGGTGCGGATCCCCCCCGCCTCGATCTTCAGTTCGGTCCGCGCCCAGGAACGGGTGACGGTGGTGGAGATCCCGAGCGTCGACGATGCCGCGTTGCCGCCGGTGCGCACGAAGCTCAGCTCGCTGGAGTTCTTCCAGCCTTCCTCCTCCTGGGCGGCCACGCGCCCCGGCACCGGTGCGAGGGCCAACACCGCCACGAGGGCCACCCGCACGCCCTGCTCCGGCCGGGCCCTCCGCCCTGTTGCTGTTGCCTTCAAACGCTCATCTCCATTCATCTTCCACGCCAATGCGGACAGAAAGGCAACTCCCGGCACCGATTCCGGCATGGACAGGGTGACCGAAAGACCCCGAAACGGGGCGGCGATCTACCAGACCGCCTCGTACCCGTCCGCAGCGAGGTTCCAGCCCCGCCCGTAGACGTGTACCCGGCGGACAGGTCCCGCCTTGCTCACGAACTCGCCCCCGGCGTGGGTCCACGCCAGGACGCTGCCCTCCAGGTTCAGCACCCTGACCCCGCGCTTCCCCATCTTTCGGGCGTAGTAAGAACTGCGGGCGCCGATGGTGCAGTACGCGACCACGGTGCGGCCCTCCGCCACCAACTCGTCGAGCCGCGCCTCGAAGTGCTTCGCGGTGATCGCACCGGGCAGGGTGGACACCGCACGCTCCTTGTCGGTGCGGACATCGACGAGAACGAAGTTGCCGGCCGGGAGCTTCTCCTTGAGCGCGGCCGCCGTGATGGTGGCGACATCGGGGTGTTCCGCCCTGATCTCGGCGGCTATCCTCTCCACGATGGCACGGCGTCCCGCTTCGGTGTCCCTGTCCTGGGCGTATGCGGCGGCCGGGAGGAGCAACGCAGCCAGCAGGCCGAGCCGGAAGCCCGCTGCCGTCACGCGTGCCGCTCCAAGCGGGTCCCGGCGGCGGCCGCGCGGTGCGTCAGCCCGCATGCCGGTACCCTTCCGTGAAGATGTCGTTCACCGCCGCGACCTCGAAGCCTTCGCGCTCCAGGAGCGAGACGGCCGCGGAAGCCCGCGCGCCGCTCAGGCAGTGCACGAGAAGCCGCCGGTCCCGCGGCAGTTCGCCGAGCCTGCCGGCCAGCCGGGTGTGGGCGATGTTGGCCGCTCCGTCGATGCACGCCGCCGCGAACTCGGTGGCCCGGCGCACGTCGAGCACCTGAACCTCCGGATCGGGAAGGCGGCGGCCAACCTCGTCGAAGTCGATGACCTCGATGCTGGCCAGCGCTCCACCCGCGGCCTCGAAACCGGCGAGTTCCCCGGGGGGCACCCAGCCGACCACGCGGTCGAGCCCGATGCGTACCAGGTCCCGCACCGCCTCCTCGACCTCGTCGTCCCGGCAGACGAGCACGATGCGCCACGACGGGTCCACGTAGCATCCGGTCACCGTGGGGAACGACTTGTTGAGCGGGGCGTAGATGGAGCCCGGGACATGGCCGCCGTAGTAGCCGAGACGGTCGATGCGCGTGTCGACGACCACGGTTCCGTCCTCCCCGGCAACGCCGATGAGCTCCTCACCCGACAGGCGCCGCGGCCGGGGCAGCGGTCCGAGAACGGGCGGACCCACGCGGTTCAGCTCCTTCATGCGGCCGAAGTAGAGCGGCGGTTCGGGCTGGCCGTCCAGAATGTACTCGACGAAGGCATCCTCGCCGTCCCTTACCGCCGCCAGAGCGGGGCTGAACCGCTTCTCGTACCCGGCCGTCGTGTCCGGCACCGCGCCGAGCGCCTTGCCGCAGGCGCTGCCGGCCCCGTGGCCGGGCCAGATGCGCAGGTAGTCGGGCAGTTCGAAGACCCCGAGCGCCGAGCCGTAGAGACGCCGCGCCGAGGGCTCCATTTCGCCCGTTCGGCCCGCCGCGGACTCGAGCAGGTCCGGCCGCCCCAGGTCCCCTACGAAGACGAAGTCTCCCGAGACCATCCCCATCGGCTCGCCGGCTCCGGACCCCCGGTCCGTGATCAGGAAGCTCATGTGCTCGGGTGTGTGGCCGGGCGTGTGTACCGCCTGGAAGTCGATTCCGCCGACGGTGAAGCGGTCGCCGTCCCGGAGCAGCGTGACCCCGTCGTGCCCCCGGGCCCAGGCGTACTGCCAATCGGGCCCTCCCTCCGCGGAGAGGAAGGCCTCGCATCCGCGCCGTTCCACGAACTCGCGGCAGCCGGACAGGAAGTCGGCGTGAATGTGGGTTTCGGTGACCGCCGTGATCCGCAGCCCTTCATGGCGAGCGATCCGCACATAGCGGTCGATGTCGCGCTGCGGGTCGATGAGCAACGCTTCCCGGGTTCGCTGGCAGCCGACGAGGTATGCGTACTGCGCCAGCTTCTCATCGACGATCTGCTTGAAGAACATCTGCGTTTCCTAACGGACTCGGGTCCCGGCCTGTCCTCGTTTCGAGACGGGGACACTAAACGTAGCAGTCCCGGGAAAAACCCGCACGAGCACCGAGAGTTTCGGGGGCCCGGGGTGACAGGGTGTCACGGCCCCGTTTCGACACCAGGCACCACCACAACCCGAAAGAACAGGGAGGAAACGATGATTCCCGAAGGTTTCACCGAATCGAGAGCAATACTGAGAACCGCCGGCACCACCTTCGCCGCCGCGGCCGTGATGGTCATGGCCGCAACGGACCTTTCGGCCCAGCGCCGGGGGACGGGCGCGTGGGCCGACATCGGAGCCAGCGCCGTCGAGCTGTCGCTTCGCCTCGCCGAGAGGCTGGAGCTGACGGAGGAGCAGCGGGGCCGGCTCGAGTCGGTCCGGGTCGGCATTCTGGAACAGCGCGCCGCGCACTCGGCCAGGCTGATGAACCTCCAGTCCGAAGTTCGTGCCGGGATCCGCGAAAGGGGCGCCATCCGCGAGGAGTTCGCAGCCATCCGCGAGGAGGCCGAAGCGGGCCGGAAGGCCCTCAGGGAGCAGTACGACGGCATCCTGACCGATGAACAGAAGCAGGAGCTGAGGCAGATGACCCGGAGGACCGCCTGGCGGCAGGGCGCCACGCGCGGACGGACGGGGATGGACCGGTGGCGCGGCGCGCGAGACCGGCCGGGGATGGACCGCGGCCGCGGCATGCGCGGCCGGCCCGGGATGGACCGAGGTCGCGGCATGCGCGGCCGGGTAGGGATGGACCGGGGCCGTGGCGGCGACCGCTCCCGAGGCTGGAGGCGTCCCGAAGGCTCCGGCGTGCAGTAAGCCGGCCCCCTGGCGCCCCCCGGGGCGCGCACCGGCCACCGGGACCGCGGTCGCCGCCCGGTGTTGCACCCATCGCCGACGGTTTACATTTGAACCCGTTCTGGCCCTGCTAGCTCAACTGGTAGAGCATCCGACTCTTAATCGGCAGGTTCGGGGT
>JAPPNO010000122.1 GCA_028873845.1 Gemmatimonadota bacterium
CCTTCACGAACATCTTGGGACGTTGTTGGACCTCAAGTGGCGGTAAAGGTGACGGCAACGGATCCGGAAGGACTGACGGCAAGCTCCACCGTGGAGGTTTCGGTTCCGAACCAGCCTCCCGTGGCGACCAAGGCAATCCCGCCGATCACCTCGTTCTTCTTCGACGGCCCCAACGCCGTGGACATGTTCATGTCCGAGCATTTCACCGACCCGGACGGCGATCCCCTCGGGTTTGACGCTTGGAGCTCGAACGACTCGGTTGCGACGGTGGTGGATGGCCGGACCCCTCCGGACTGGATTCAGGTCTTCGGACACGTTCGTGGCAACGCGGAAGTCGAGGTGACCGCTCACGACCCAAGCGGACTGACAGTCCGGCAATCGTTTTCGGTTACGGTCAGCGAGCATCCAGACCGGGCCGCCTTGGAGGCCCTCTACCACGCCGCCCCTCCCGATTGGGGCGAGGACCGGGGCAATTGGCTTTCCGACCTTCCGCTCCGGATGTGGCAGGGGGTGCGCATTCATGAAGACGACCCCACCGGAAGCACGCGCCGGGTGGTCAGCTTGGAGGTGTCCGGCCTTGCCGGTCATCTGTCGCCTGAAATCGGCAACTTGGCGCACCTGACGAAACTGGCCCTTTGGGGGCATTTGACCGGCTCGATCCCGGCAGAGTTGGGAAACCTGGCCAACCTGACGGAACTCACCCTGCTGGGGGTTCCCATCCACCTGTCCGGCCCCATTCCCATGGAACTCTCGAACCTGCAAGACCTCGAGCGGCTGTACATCGGTGTGCCCGGCTGTTGGGCCGAGTATCTCGCCGAACACTGCGCTCCCTACCATCGCGACCTGTGTGCCGTCGATTCAATGCTGGAATGGCTGGCGCAGTTCCCTGGAATGGATCAGGTTCGCCGGTGCGATGTCGGGGAGGCCCACCTCATGCAGGGCGTACAGACGCGCGAGGGAGCCGTGCCGCTGGTGGCCGGTGAACCGGCGCTGCTCCGCGTCTTCGACCGGGCACCGCCCATGGTGGCACGGTTCTACTTGGCCGGTGCGCAGGTCCACACGGCGGAGGTTCACCAACTTGCTTTCCACGGCGATCCAGATGTGCTTCCAGACGCGCTCGGTGCGGCGACGGTGCCGGGGCCGGTCGTGCTTCCTGGGCTGGAAATGGTGGTCGAGGGCGAAGGATGGCGGATCCCCGCCGAGGGCCGCCAGACCGTCGACGTGCGCGAAATGCCTCCGCTCGACCTGACCCTGATGTGGAGCGAAAGGCCCGATGACCCGGACAGGGAGGCGCATGTCGCCGCCATCGCGGACAGCATGGCCGACGCCCCGCACTCCTATTGGCGGCTTCGCCCGCTGGCCGGCCTGCTGCCGGCCAGCGACATGGATGTGGCGGTTCACGGACCGGTGAACTGTGCGGGAACCTCGCCGATCTCATGCGTCCGGGCTGTTCGGGCACTGGAGGGAGGAACCGGCTACTGGCTCGGATTGACGACGGGCTTTGGGGACTGCGCCGGCGTCCTCGCCGCCGGCTGTGCCGTCCAAGGAGGGCGGGTCGCGGTTGCCATGGTTTCCCACTACGGCTTGGAACTCGGAGTCGGAATCATCGCCCACGAACTGGGTCACAACATGGGGTTGCTGCACCCCCCGGGAGGATGGGGCTCCGTTGACCCGAACTACCCTCATCCGGACGGCATCATCGGTTCCTGGGGGCGCGTGCCGGACGACATCCTGTGGCAGGAATGCCCCGCGGGCCGATACGGATGCGGCAGTTCCACGCACCGCCTAGTCACTCCCGCCGGATTCCTGGACCCGCTTCGGACTTGGGACATCATGGACCGAACCATCAGCCGTGCCTGGATCAGCGGCTACCACTTCACCAAGGCGCTGGAGGCCCGACTGACGACCGAGGGGCAGGCGCGGGCCGCTCGCGGCCCGGTGCGTAGCCTCCTCCTCTGGGGTGGCACGGACTTGATCGGAGCGCCGTACCTCGAGCCCGTGTTCGTCGCCGACGCGCCGCCTTCGCTGCCGAATGCGCGGGGGCCTTGGACACTCGAAGGCCGGGACGCCGATGGCACGGTGCTGTTCTCCCTGCCGTTCGACATGCCGCGGATTGCCGACGCGGGCGAGGATGCGGGCGGGTTCGCCTACACGCTGCCGGTCCGGCCGGGATGGGAGGTTCTCGCCAGCGTCACGCTGTCCGGACCCGGCGGGACGACCATCCTAGACGCGAACACGGACCAGCCCATGTCAATCCGGCGCGACGAGCGTGGCCAAGTGCGGGCGATCCTGCGCGGCGATCCGGTTCAGGCCGACGGCAGCCCCGACGGGGGTGTCCGGCTATTTAGCCGCGGAATCCCCGATCACCTCGCGTGGCGGCAATGACCGAACGGACACATTAGAAGCGGCGGGCGCCCCGGCTGCCACCGGGGACACCCGCCTACACGCCTGACACGAAAGGAAACGAAAAATGTCAGACGCGCTTATCTCGGAGTTCACTCCAGACCAAAAGGCATGGTACGACACGCGAAATCCCACCGTGTACCACTACGCCGAATCCTGCCCTGACCTCGCCCGCATTCTGCCCGGTGATCGGGTCGAATCCACCTACGAGGTGCTCAAAAAGTCGAATCTGTCGGGTTGCGAGGAGTGCTTCGGCCTCCAGATCTACGCAGATATCAAGCACTGCTTCGAGGGGTCTAAAGAGTTTGGCTCAGACCCACGCTCCAAAGCATTGGTGAAGAAACTCACCGACTTCTGGCGGGAATCGCCCTTGGTTAGTGATCCGGTGCTTAGGAGGACGGTGACTCTGATTCTGAAGACTCTCGGGAAGTTTCTTCGTGAGGGCGATTGAGGTGTGGGAGCGGACGGGTCATCCCGAAGACCGTGCGTAGCCACAAGCGTAGCCCCCGGCTTCGATTCAGGGTACTTGCGAGCCTTCTCACATGCCTGCGGACCCGCTTGCGCGTTGCGAGATCTGGAATCTGATTGATTCGCTGGTGGATTTCCGGGGATATGGGCGTCTTGCGGTAGAACTTGACCATCGTTTCTGCCTCCTTTGGGCAGTAGGGGGATACCCGTGGCCGGATGCCACGAGAAAGGCCGGAGGCGCTTCGACACGCCCCCGGCCTGTTTCGGGGTGCTGCTGTGGGGTACGATGGGGCTACCCGCCGCCGCCCTCGCCGGTCCTGGACTTCCCCCACAATACGACTTCGACAGCCCGATCGTCGCTTTGAAGAAGCTGCCGAACACTGAAGGCGTCCCTCATTGATAACATCCTTGACTCGGGCGCAGGTTCGGACGTTGCGATACAGCACATGGCGCCCGCCTTCAGCAACCGAACCACGGCACCCATGCCGTTGGTGCCATCAAGCAGGTAGGGCACGGACGCGCCGTGGCGGTCCAGCAGTTCCCGTATGGACGCCTCGGTCGGCGACTCGAGAAGGACCGCACCGGGGATCAGGGAAGCGAGCTTTTGGAGGAGCGTCGTCTTCCCCGATCCCGGTGGGCCGACGAGGCTGATGATCGGCCGGAAGTTTAAGCTGCCGCACTCAATCGCCAAGGTGGCCCACCCAAAAATAGCAAGCACCTTGTCCAGATCCGCCGGGATATTGAAGATCAGTTTCTCTCTTGACATCGGAATTGGTTTCCTTTCTTGAGGTTTGCAGGTGGCGTGAGCCGCCTGAACGGTTTGTTTCGGGATACGGGCTTACGTCGCCCGTGCGTCCAACTCGCCCGGCGCGGTCAGGTCGCGCCACCTTTCGTCGATCAGCGTCGCGGCCCGCTCCCGCACCGGCTTCGGATCCCCGGCGAAGAACTCGTCGAACATGTCGCGCAGAGACCGGGTTTGGAACGTCTGAGCGTCCCCGTTGTCGTCGGCCGCCGACACGGTGCGCAGGTCGAGCTGGAAGTGGAGGCACTGCGCCTTGAGACGCTTCACCAGCGTCTGGTCGATGTTGGGCCGGTCCGACCGGTCGAATCCGGGCACCACGACGCGCATGATCGGCTCGTCGTCGGCCCCTTCGACCGCACGGTGGTCGTACAGTTCGTCCAGGTAGCGGTTCAGCCTCTCGGCGTCGGTGCAGCCCGTGGCCGTGAGATCGATCACGGGCCGCGGCGGCTCCATGTTCATGGGGAGGAGGGCCGGGGCCTTGCCGGAATCAAGTTCCACGAGCATCCAGCCCTTGTCCGACCGCTCGGGCCAGAAGTTGGTCGAGGTGAAGTCGATCGACCCGCTGTAGAACGCCGGACAGTGGTCGTTTTCGAGCATCGTCATGTCGTGGTAGTCACCCGCACAGATCACGTCGAAGTGCTTCGCGAGATCGTCGATGTGGGGGCAGTTGTCGCCCGCGTAGAACTTCGAGATTCCGGGGGCTTGGATCGCTCCGTGGATCACGAGGACCGACGGCTTCCCGGGGTCCGTGACGGGGAAGATGAAGTTGGGCCGCGCGACCGTCTCGAACGGCAACGCCGTGAGGATGTAGCGCTCCTCCGCGTCGAAGTGGGTTTCCGCGGTCGCGTACGTGAAGATGCGGCCGGCGGAATCCAAGGTGTGGGCGATCTCGTTCGGGCACATGACGGCCGCCGATCGAGAAGCCTCGTGATTCCCTTGGACGATGTGGATTTCGGCGTAGGTGCGCCGCAGGATCGTGTTGAGGCCGAGAAGGTAGGCGCGGATCGCGTGGTTGCTGACGCGGCTGCGATGGAACACGTCGCCGGCGATCGTGACCAGGTCGGGCGAGTGCTCGCAGATGCTGTTCACGACGCGGTGCCATGTGGCGTAGATGTCGAACTCACGGGCGTTGCGTCCGTTGCGGATGGCGGGGAACTGGGAGTAGCCGAGGTGCAGGTCGGCCAGTGCTGCGATCTTCAACTTCATGGTGGCTCCTTTCGGCGTGGGCGCGCCCGAAGCACTGCCTGGGCGCGCCCACGATGGGCATGTTCACTCGTCGAGGAACGGGGGACAGTCGGACAGGTCGGGTTCCGGCTGCGCGGCCTTGCGCGTTTCGAGGGACTTCTGTTCGGCCATGTTGAAC
>JAPPNO010000076.1 GCA_028873845.1 Gemmatimonadota bacterium
CGCCCGGAATCGCATGACCCTCGACCGTGACCGTACCCGCGATCCCGGCCGTGCGCAGCAAGATGCCCTCGAACGGCACGGTGGCCGTCTCCTGGAGCGCTACCGTGACCGTCGCCGTGGTGACGTCGAAGCCGTATTCGTCGTCGTCGAATCCCGAAATCCCGATCGAGTACTCGCCCGCGTGCAGGTCCGTGAAGGAGAACTGGCCGGCGGCGTTGGTCGACGTCTCGTACTCGCCCTCGCCTTGCAGCGTGACGGTGACCTCGCCGAGGCCGGTGCCCTCGACCGTGACCGTGCCCATGATCGACGCGGTCCGCAGGTAGATGCCCTCGAAGGGCACGCTGGCGGTCTCGCCGTGGGCGACCGTGACGGTCTGCGACGTGACGTCGAAGCCGTACAGGTCCGGGTCCGGGTTGGTGATGCCGACCGAGTAGTCGCCGGAACGCAGTTCGCTGAAGGTGAACTGGCCCGCGCCGTTGGTCGTCGCCTCGCGCTCTTCGCCCCTGCCCTGCAGGCTGACCGTCACGTCCGCGAGCGGGTTGTTCCCCACGGTGACCTGGCCGGTCACGCCGGAGGTCCGCAGATACGTCCCCTCGAAGGGAACGACCTTGGACTCGCCGACCGCGATCATCGCGGTCGAGGCGGTGGAGCCGAAGGCGACGTCGTCCTCGTCGAATCCGGAGATCTCGACGGTGTAGTTGCCGGCGCGCAGGCCGGTGAACGCGTACTGCCCGTTGGCGTCCGTCAGCGTCTCGGAATTGCTCATCCCGGACAGCTTGACGGTGACCCCGCCGAGGCCCTCGTTCTCGACCGTCACCGCCCCCATGATGGCGGAGGTGCGGATCCAGGAACCCGGGAAGTTGACGGTGACGTTCTCGCCGTCGGTGGCGATCGTCGCCGCGGACGACGTCTGATCGAACGTCGCGTCGTCCGGGTAGTTGCTGATGGTGACCGTGTATGCACCGGCTTCGACGCCGTCGAACCGGTACATGCCTCCGTTGGCCGTGATGGCCGTGGCGCCGTTGCTCAGGGTGACGGAAACCCCGTCGACCCCCTGCCCCTCGACCGAGACCAGCCCGTCGATCGAGCCGGTGGGCGGTGGAGGATCGACAGGATCTCCACACGCGATCGGGAGCGCAAGCAACGTGGCTGCCGCCAGGAGCTTGAGTCTGTTCATGCGTTCTTCTCCAGTTTGAGAAGGATTGGGAAGCGGCCCCGTTTCGGGACCCGGATATGAGTCACGTCAGGGGCAAAATCGGTGCCACGTCGACGGCTATCCGGAGCTTGGCTCAAGTTGACTCACTATGACATATAGGTGTCGATCAACGCATGCCGGAGGTGATCTTCCCACGGTTGTTGTTGTCTATACAACGCGAACGCATTCAGGAAGCAACACGGTCAATTGCAACGAACATTGTACACGAAAGCGAGTCAGTTCAAAGTCGGCTCGAAGACACGGTCCCGCATCGGACGGTCGTGGATGGGTCAGGATTCGCTCCAGCGGTCAGGAATCGGACCCCTTTCCCTTCATGCGGGCCCCTCGGATACGTTTCCGGCCGTGCCGCTAGGCCCGGCCACCACGCGCGAACCAGGCAACGGCATCTCTGAGGATGTTCCGCTCCATCTTGAGCCGCCTGTGGTCTCGTCTCAACCGGCGCAATTCGTTCAGTTCCGAGGTCGTGGGCCCGTCGCCGCCTCGCCCCTCGTCCAGATTCGCCTGTCTGACCCATCTCCGTATCGTCTGTTCCGTGGGCGCGAACTCCCGCGCAAGGGATCGCGGGGTGCGGCCGGTCCTCACGAGCCTGACCATTTCGGCCTTGAATCCCGCCGAATAGGGGCCTGCGATGCGGGATCCGGTCTCCGGCTGTCCTCTCCCGGCGTCCTTGTCGGTCATGAGCCCTCTGGTGCTCCTCCTCGGTTCGCGGGTGCCTTTGCCGAGGTCCTTCCGCCACGGGAACCCGTTCCGCGCCGCCGCCCTCGAAGTCCCATGCTCTTCATCAGCCTGGCGACCCGCCTCTGGCTCACACGCACGCCCGCCTCCCTGAGTGCGGCGTGGATCCGCGGACGTCCGTAGGTACCGTCGCTTTCTATCCAGATGGCCTGGATCAGTTCCCGGAGTTCGTCGTCACGACGCGAATGCGCGGAGGGCGCCCGCGTCAACCACTGGTAGTACCCGCTGGACGAGAGCTCGAGCGCCCTGCACATCGCTACGAGAGGGTACCTGGCCCTGTGTGCCTTGATAAACGCATACCCCTGCTGAGGATCGATCCGGCCTCCCTCCTGAACCGTGGCGATCGGGTCTGCCCGGCTCGTCTTCACGCCCACCGTCTTCCTTCTGCGCCGGTCGCCACCCGTCATGGGTCGCGGCCCCCACTTCCATGAATGACCGATTCGCCGCACGAGTTCCCCACCCTGATTCCCATGATAGAAAGCTAGCGCATTATTTATATATGAATCATGTAATTCAACGCTGTTTTTCTGTTCAGATATTGTATTCTTGTGCGGACGCGGGCCTGGTGAAGGTTCTGCCGGCGGGATTCCTCACGGGGCATCGCCGGTCTGCGGCTCGGCCATGCGGTAACCGACGCCGCGCTCCGTGAAGATGTAGGCGGGATCGGCCGCGTCGTCGCCGAGCTTGTGGCGCAGCTTTCTCACGAAAGTGTGTACCGGCCCCGCGCCGCCCCCGCCGCGCCTTCCCCACACCTGCCGCAACAGCGTCCGGTAGATCATGACGCGTCCCGCGTTCCGTGAGAGCACGCTGAGCAGATCGAACTCCTTCGCGGTCAGCGCGATGTCGCGGCCCGCCAGGGTTACCCGCCGCCGGCCGTAGTGGATTCGGAGCTCGTCGAGCGCGAAGACCTCGGGTCCGGCCTCGCGCCTGAGCGCCGCGCGCACCCGCGCCACCAACTCCGTTGGCGAGAAGGGCTTGACGATGTAGTCGGCCGCCCCGAGTTCGAGCGCCTTCGCGATGGTCTCGTCGTTGCCGTAGCCCGAAATGAAGATCACGGGAAGGTCGGCAAGCTCCGGGAGGCGCTTCATCAGGTCGATGCCGTCCGTGCCGGGAAGGATCAGGTCGAGAAGCAGGAGATCGGGTCGCTCGGTCTCGATCAACCGGGGAAGTTCACGCGGGTCGCCCGTCGCAAGCGGCGTGAATCCCTCCTTGCCGAGCGCTTCGCGGACGAATCGCAGCATCATGGGGTCGTCGTCGACCACGAGTACGCGGGCGCGCCCGACGGGGGCCGCCCGCACGGGCTCGGCCGAGCCGGGGGACCCCGGCCCCGCGCCCCCGGCGACGGGGAGCGTGAAGGTGAAGCGCGCACCGAGGCCCAGGCCGCCGCTCTCGGCCCGAATGCGGCCGCCGTGCGCCTCGACGAGACCCTTGCAGATCGCGAGGCCGAGCCCGGTGCCTCCCTTGAGACCACCGGGCCTGCGGAAGAGACGCCCGAACTCCCCGGGCGGGATCCCTCGCCCTTCGTCGGTGACCGAGATCGCAACGTGCATGTCGTCGTGCGCCGCCTCCACCCGGATCGGGGACGACTCGGGCGCGTGCCGGGCGGCGTTGGAGAGCAGATTGTTGAGCACCTGCACGACGCGCTCGCGGTCGGCCATCGCGCCGGGAAGCCCGGGGGGCAGGTCAACGAGCACGGGGTGCCGCCCTCCACCGCTCAGGAAGGTCGTGCGCGCCTGGTCGACGAGCGACGCCACGCTGGTGGGCTCCGGCGCCACCGTAAGCGTGCCCGCCCTGATGCTGCCCGCGTCCAGCAGGTTCGCGATCAGGCCCCGCATGTGGTTCGCCTGCCCGTTGATAAGACGGAAAAACTCGATCATCTCCGTTCGCGACGCGGTCGGCGACGCCTCGAGCACGGTGCCGGCCGAGCCCTTGATCGAGGTGAGCGGTGCGCGCAGTTCGTGGCTCACCATCCTCAGGAATTCCGCCCGCTGGCGCTCCAGTTCCTCGAGCCGTGCCAGGTCCTGCATCGTGACGACGAGCGAGACGAGCTGTTGGGAGTCTTCGGAATGGATCGGCGTGACGCTGATAAGCATCCGCACACTTCGGCCGTCCGGCACCAGGAGTTCGATCTCCTCGCCGCGCACCCCGATGGCACCTTCGAGTTGCTGGGCCAGCGGAGGGTCCGCGAGCGAGTACTCGCGCCCGTCCGCGTGGCGGACCGTCATCACCTCCAGGAGCTGCTCCGGCGTGGAGCCCGCCGTGCGGATCTCCTCGACCAGGCGGAGCGCCTCGCCGTTGAACGACGCCAAACGCCCGGTTCCCGGCTCGAAGATCGCCACACCGACCGGCGAGCTCTCGATCAGAGCCTCGAGTTCGGCCCGCGCTCGCTTCACGTCGAGATGGGTGCGGGCGTTGGCGATCGCAGCTGCCGCCGGCGAGGCGAAGAGCACCATGATCTCCTCGTCCTCGGCCGGGAACGTCTTGCCGTCCTCCTTGTCGCCGAGGAGGAAGTAGCCGACATGCTTGCCGCGGTGGTGCAGCGGTGCGCCCTGCAGCGTCCGCGGGGCCCACTGGGCCACGGGCAGGCCGACCGACCTGAGGTACCCGGGGAGATCGGCAAGTCGGAACGGTGACGAAAGACGCCGAAGGTGCTCGAAGAACTTCAGGCCCTCGGGCCGCTCCACGACTGCCCTGGATTCCTCGGCGGACAGGCCCGAGGCCTGGAAGGCCACAGGCCGGCCACCCTCGTCCATCGTCGTCACCATGCCCTGGCTGGCGCCGGTCAGAGCGATGGCGCCGTCAATCACCTCCTGGAGAACGGTATGGAGATCGAGGCTGAAGCCGATGCGGTGCACCGCGTCCCTCAGCCGGGCGAACCGGTCCCTGAGCGCCCGGTTCTGGCGCCTCAGTTCTTCGTCGTGAGGTTCTTCCCCCTTTCTGGTGGGTAGCAGGTCATGCGCGTAGGCCATCGGGGTAG
>JAPPNO010000006.1 GCA_028873845.1 Gemmatimonadota bacterium
AGTTCAACATCCATGGGCAGATGCGAACTTACTTGCGTCCGCCCGACGGGCGCCTCGACATCGCACTGCGGGAGCTCATCGAGGCCATCCACCGTCGACTCGAAAGTGATCTGATGGTGGCACATCCGGTTGTGGCTGGAGAATGGCTGATCGATGCCGACACCAAGCACCGGACCGAAAAGCTCCGCGAGGTCCTGGGTAGGCTGGTGGAGACATTCACGGCCCTCGACCAGCCGAACTGCACCCGGTCGGAGACGCTCAAGGCCTGGAAGAGCGTGTTCAACACGGACTTCTTCGATCAGGGGATTGCGGACGCTGAGGCAGAAGAGAAGAGGCGCACGGCCGCAGGCGTGGCCGCCCCTACCGTGGTCTCGGCCCCCAGGTCGTACTGCTACCGCGAAGACGTCATGTCATGACGGACGGAATCGCCGGTCGTGAGCGCGAGCGACTCGCCGCAGCGTTCCCGACGCTGACGTTGGACACATCCGCCGAGCCAGCCACGGTCACCGGGACACTGCGGCTCGATTCGGGCATCGGCTTCACCGTCGATCTACGGGTCCCGCACAACTATCCCGAGGGGATCCCCCGCTTGGTATGCCGAGAGGAAGAAATCCCCTGGATTGAGGATCGCCATGTAATGGGCGCGGGGGTCGCGTGCCTCTGCGTGTCTTCGGAATACCGTCTTCATTGGCCACGAGGATCGGACCTGACCGACTTCTTCAAGTGCTTTGTCGTACCGTACTTTGCGCGCCAGGCCTACTACCAGATCCACGGTCAGTGGCCACCCGGCCAGGAGCGATCACACGGGGCCGCTGGCATTGTCGAGAGTTTTAGCGACACCCTTTCTGAGCTGGCCTCCCTTTGCGTCGCCACGATCGAGCGGTTCCTGGTCGTGCTGGCCTCCCCCGGTCATCCGAAGGGATCAGACCCGTGTCCGTGCGGCAGCGGGAAGAAGATCCGCAAGTGCCACAGACGGCTCGTCTGGACTCTGAGGAACAACGTCGATCCACAGTTCGCCCGGCACGACCTGTTTGTGCTACGCCAATCTCCGCCGCACCCCGTCAGCCCCTCGGCATAGAATCTGGGAAGCTACATCCCCATCCGCGCGAGCATCTCTCCAACATAGGTCTCACGGTCCTCCTCCATGAAGAGGACATGCCGCTTCGCCATCTCGGCCTTCGAAATTCCCCATGACAGATGATTCCCCAGAACCGGCTGAACTCGGGCACATCAGCCGCCGGCCCGCAGCCCCGGGAACACTCTTCCGCCGACTTGCCGGTCAATTCTAGGTAGAGGGAGTCGGCACAGAGCTCGATTTCGTCGTTCCACGCGATGGCACCATGGGGCGCGACATGGACCTTTTCGAAGACTCCACCCCGGCTCCAGGCCCGGAACACACCCCGGCCGGCGAGATCCGACAGGTCGACCTCGCCTGCGGACCCGTCGGAGAACCTGAGCCAGATCCTCAGCCCCTCACGCGGCTTGACCCCCAGCGCTTGAATCATCCCTCTCGCTCCCTGGAAGGCTGCGGTTGATCCACCCTCAGCGCGGCCCCAGCGTCGGTCAGCACGTACTTCTGATTCGGCGCCCTCGGATTGGCGGGATTCGTCATGCGGACCACCCCGGCCTCCAGCAGCGGCTTGAGATGCTTCCGGCGAAAGTGGGAGCGATGCGAAACGTCCGCGCGCTCCATGAGTTCGGCCAGGCTTCGTAGCACGTCGCACGCCGCCACGATCGCGCGCTGGCGCGCGGTCAGCCGATCCGAACCTTGGTCACCCTCCACATCGGCCCGCACTTGGTCACCATGGTCACTGACCATGTCCGCCATGTCCGGACGGGGCAAGTCCGTGGGACGCTCCTCGCCGCCGCGATCCGCCGCCCGCACGTCGTCCACCCGGGCCCCGCCAGCCGCCACCCCCTCCCCCACCAGCGCCAACTCGAATTCGCTTCGCGCCTCGTCGCTCCGGATCACGGGAGCGGCATGACCAAGACCCTGCCAGTCGCGGAAGATGGCCCGAATCCCGGTGCCCGCCTGCCTGGCGAGGCCGATGCCGCGGAATGCTGCCGCGATCAGCGGGTTGCGCACCTCCTTCGCCGTCCGGTCGAGCAGCTCGCGGGTCGGGGCGCCGGCGTCCCCCGGGTTCCAGAACACCGTCCGGTCGCGGTAGAAGCGGATGAAGGCCGTGCGGCCGCCGTCGCCGTAGTCCTGGTGGATCAGCTGGTTGATGAGAGCCTCCCGGAAGGACGTGTATCCGGGCGGAACGTCGTCGCGGCGCAGGGTCCGCGTGTCGATGCTGAACGGGCGCTCCGCATGCCGCATGTACCGTTCCGCGACGGTCAGCCAGGCCTGCAGCAGGTTTTCCTCGACGACGATGCGGTCGGTCCAGTGGCGGTCGGGCGGCCCGTCGTCGTAGGTGGCGCCGATGAACTGGCAGTCGACAACCGGGCGCGGAAGCACCTGCCGCACGTAGCGCGGCCTGCCGAAGACGAGCACCGCCGCTCGCGTCGGCGCCAACCGGTCGCCGCACTCGACGACCAGTCCCCTGTGGTGCAGGAACTCCACGTCGCCGAGGTCCTGCCCCTCGCCGGAGTTGCGGTCCGAGAAGAGCGACCGGTACCAGCGCACCGACGGGGGATGGAAGAACTGGTGTGCCTCCAGCTCCTCCAGAACCCCACCGTCGTAGGGGTCCGCGGCGTCGTCCCGCGGGAAGCGGTCCTCGCCGCGCTCGGCGTCCGGCCACTCATGCCGCTCCGTCCGATCGCCAGCCTCGTCTCGATTCATGTCCTCCGGCTCCGTAGGGCGTCGCTTGCCATGACCCTCACTTGAACAGTGACCAAGTAGCCGAAGGGCCGCAACAGCTTGGTCAGTGACCAAGTAGCCGCCCCCTGCGCACCAGCAGCCCTCCGGGCGTAGACTACAGGTGTGCCCGATGTTCGAACCGTGTCCAAGTCCAACACCACGAACCCCTCGCCAATGACCGCGTCCGACACCACTTCCCCGACCGGCGAGCCGACGCCCCACCCGCCCGAACTGCTGGCCGTCGCCAAGCGCGTTGTCTGGTTCAAGCCGCCGGCTGCGACGCTCGCCAACGACGTGTTCTTCCTCAACTTCCTCATGGTGTACGGCACCCTGGAGGATCTCACGGTAGCCCGGCAGCGATACGACGACGATCACTTTCGCCGGGCATTGCGGAACGCGCTCCCCGGGATCTTCGACGCCCGCTCATGGGCCTACTGGCACGCGCGTCTGGGAATGGGGCCCGCTCCTGCTCGCCCGGTGCGGGAGTTTCTTCGCTGACGATTTCGCCCTCCCGTCCACGGGACCGACCACCCCGCGTGTACTCCCGCTGCCGACGCTCCGGGTCGTTCTTGTCAATGGTCTTGGACAGCCCGATGACGCCTGGTTTCCCGCACTGCGGTTTTCAGTGCCTCTTCGTCGCTCAATCCCGAGCTGTAGCGCGCTTCGGCGACGATCTTCGGCGCGGTATCCGGCCCACCCGCGGCTGCGCGTTGGCGTCGCGCCTGTGCAAGCTCGTAGCTCGCCTGCATTCGCATCCAGTGATCTGCGGTACCCCAGCCGACCGCCTCCAGCGCGAGTGCCATGTTGGCCGACACACCGGACTTGCCGTTCAGGAGCCGCGAAAGTGTCCCACGCTCGCACCCCAGGTGTGCCGCTGTCTCGGTGACGTTCCATCCGACCTCGTCCATGCTCTCACGGATAAGTTCGCCGAGATGGGGCGGGTTCAGCATCGGACCTACTCGCTTGCTGTCGGTGGCATTCATGCCCAGTGCTCCTGTCCAGTCAGTGATAGTCGATCAGGTCCACGTCTACGGCCTCGCCGTCCTCGAAACGGAAGACGACACGCCAGTTCCCGGATACACGCACACTCCATTGGCCCGCTCGGTTACCCTTCAGCGGGTGCAGTCGTAACGCGTCGCGCTACACGCCGCAAGAGTCGTTTGTGACGGGGTATTCCGTCTACGCTCGTTTGTCCCGGTCCCGGAGTCTAGTCCGACCACCGCCCAGCCACCCCCCCTCCCCGCTTGCGCCCCCACCCCCCCCTCCCCATTCTGTCCCCCCACACCTGTGCGGCGCACCCGGTCCCCACACCAGGCGCGGGCGCCCGATCACATTGACGCGAGGCGTCGGCGGCTGCGGTGCGCCCTCAGGCACAAAGTCAGCACCTACCCACACACCCAGGAGACGCCCATGCCAACCGTCACGATGAACGTGAACGGGATGGAGCGCTCGGGAGACGTCGAGGGCCGAACGCTCCTCGTCGAGTTCCTGCGCGAACATCTCGGCCTCACCGGAACCCACGTCGGGTGCGACACGAGCCAGTGCGGCGCGTGCGTCGTCCACGTGAACGGCACGTCCGTGAAGAGCTGTACCTGTCTGGCGGTTCAGGCGGACGGCGCGGACGTCACCACGATCGAGGGACTCGCGAACGGCACCGACCTTCACCCCATGCAGGAGGCCTTCCGTGAGCACCACGGGCTCCAGTGCGGGTTCTGCACGCCGGGGATGGTGATGAGCGCGGTGGACCTGGCCAACCAAAACCCGGATCCGAGCGAGCACGAGGTCCGTGAGTGGCTCGAGGGCAACCTCTGCCGCTGCACCGGCTACCACAACATCGTCAAGGCCGTCCAG
>JAPPNO010000021.1 GCA_028873845.1 Gemmatimonadota bacterium
CCCGCCCGGCCCGGTCCGCCTCAAAAAACTCGTCTAACACGCGGGTACCCTTTTCTTAGTGCGCCACCGCCCCCGCCCGGGGGGGGCGGGAAACGTCCGGGCGGTTGGGGGCACCGCCGGCGGAGTTGGCGTCGGAGGCGTTCAACAACTCTAACCGGGCTCAGTCGGGGTCGCGGTAGTCACCGCCGTCGTCGGGGTCCACCATCAGGACGAATTCGGGGTACGCATCGATGCCGAGTTCCGCCGAGTCCTGTCCGATCTCCTCGACGTTGCGGGAGACCCGCACGCCCATCGTCTTCTCCAGCACGGTCCAAAGGATGAACGACAGGACGAAGACGAACCCGCCGACGCTCAGCACGCCGATCAGCTGCGTCACGAAGCTCACGCCGTCAACCTGGAAGCTCGCCGCCAGCGTTCCCCAGATTCCGGCGAAGAGGTGCGCGGGCACCGCCCCGACCACGTCGTCGATGCGGTAGCGCTCCAGGACCTTCAGCCCGAGCGTACAAACGAGCGCGCCGACCGCGCCGATTACGATCGCCCACCGGCCATCCAGGATGTTGGGTCCCGCGGTGATCGCCACCAGTCCGGCGATGGCGCCGTTCAGCCCGGCGAAAAGGTCCGTGCGACCGAGGATCGGCTTCGAAACCAGGATCGCGGTGATCACGCCGGCGCCGGCCGCCAGGTTGGTGTTGACGAGCACGTTGCTCATCTCCACGGCCTTGGCTGCACTACCCAGCGCCAGGGCTGAGCCCCCGTTGAAGCCGAACCACCCCAGCCACAGGATGAACACCCCGAGCGTCACCGCCGGGATGTTCGAGGGTGGCGTCAGCTTCACGGAGCCGTCCTTGCGGAACTTGCCCCACCTCGGTCCGACGACGAGCGCCCCGGCGAGCGCGGCCCATCCTCCGGTCGAGTGAACGATCGTGGAGCCGGCGAAGTCGGAGAAGCCTCTCTCGGCCAGCCAGCCGCCGCCCCAGGTCCAGGCGCCGACGACGGGATAGATGAAGGCGGTGAGGATCGCGGTGAAGACGAAGAAGGCCCAGAGGTTGACGCGCTCGGCCAGCGCACCGGAAACGATCGAGGCCGTGGTGGCCACGAACACCATCTGGAAGAACCAGTCGGAGGTGACGGCGTAGCCGTTCTCGACCACTGCCGCCGCGGCGCCCTCGTTCCCGCCCAGCAGCGCGGCCTCGTCGGCCGAAGGCCCGTAGAACCAGTCGAGCGCGCCGATGATCCCGCCGCCCACGTCGGTGTACATCAGGCCGTAGCCCACGATGTAGTAGGTCAGTCCCGCGATCGAATAGAGCCCGATGTTCTTGAGGCAGATGACCGACGCGTTCTTCGACCGTACCGATCCGGACTCCAGCATCGTGAAGCCCGCGCACATCCACATGACCAGCGCGCCCCAGACCAGGAACGAGAAGGTATTGAGGACGAAGGGCAACTCCTGGGCAGCCGCGTCCTGCACGGCGGCCGCCACGCTCCCGGGCGCGGCGAGCAACCCCCCCGCGGCGAGGATCCCGGCAAGTGCGGCCACACGGCCACGGCGGTTTGGGCGAAGACGGGACGCTGAGGTGAAGGTCGTTGCGTTCATTGACTCTCCCATCGGTCGGGGGGGCGTGGGTTGGTCCGGGATATCTCGACCAACTGTCAATAGTCGGTCAACATACGGTCCCGGTGCGCGCCCGCAAGTGTGGCCAGGGTGTGCCAGGGTGGGGAATGGGCGGACCCCGCCCTCAACGAAGCGGATCGGGGCAGGGGGGAGCACCGGCTCGCGCAAGAGCCGGCCGGTACGGGAGTTCCGGAGAAAACCGGGGTATGACAAAACAGGCCGGCCCACAGAGGATGGACCGGCTCCAGCGACCTTCCCGCCCCCGCTCCGCCCGGGAACGGGGGCGGGAAGTTGGCTACCGCGAGCTACTTGGAGAAGCTGGCCCGCGCCTCGTCCGCCGTCGCAAAGACCTTCGTGAGGCGAACGAAGCCGCTGACCTCGAGCACTTCGCGGATGTGATCCGGCACGGAGCAGAGCGCCAGGCCGCCGCCGGCTTCGTTCGTCTTCCTGATCGCGATCAGGAGCACTCGGAGTCCGGCGCTGCTGATGTAGTTGAGGCCACCGCAATCGACCACGAGGCTGCTCACCCCCCGGTCGATGATCGCACTCAGCTCCTCGTCGAAGTCCTTGGCGTTCGCGGAATCGATTCGACCGTCGACCACCGCGACGGCCGTGCTTCCGGAGTAGCTGGTCTCCACATTCATGTTTGGTCCTCCCGGTGCGCCCCGAGTGGCTGCACGAGGTAAAGGCGGTTCCAACCGTCCACCCGCTCGTAGTTGAGCGCGTGAACGAACGCCTTGGTGAGGTGAATGCCGAGCCCGCCCACGCGGCGGTCCTCGGCGGAAAGGTCCAGATCGGGTGCGGGTGCGTCCCGCAACGGGTTGAAGGGCCTGCCGTTGTCTTCGAGGCGGGCCTCCAACCTGTCGTCCGTCAGGTGCAGGGCAAGCGTGATCACCGGTTCGGCGGCGTCCTGCTCGAAGGCGTAGGATACGACATTGGTGAGCAGTTCATCGAGGGCCAACTGGAACTTGAAGGTCAATCCCATCGGCAGCTCATGCTCGAGGGCGAACTGCTCGAACCTCTCGACTGCCTTTCGGGGTTCGTCCCTTCCGAGCCCGATTTCCAGATCGAGGTTGGCGTCCAACACGATTCCTCCGGGTTCAGAGTGTCGGCTCAAGGGGCCTCGGCCCTGTACTCCCGCCAATGGGATCGCCGGCAGGAACCCGGGTGCGAGATAGGTGTCGAAACACGTAAGCGTAGCTCCAGTGACAGGCTGCGGGGATGCGCGAGCGTACAGCATCCTAACATATCGGGCAAGTAACCCCAGGTCCAGAAGCCACGCAAGTCCGGTCCGCGCGCGGGCCGGCCACTCCCCGCAGCGCCCGTCCGCCTGGAGACCACCCGGCGCGACGGCCGGACGGCCGTCCACGGGGCTCCCCTCCATGCATCCCGCGTCCCGGGGACACCTTCCGCTGGCGGACGCACTTTCCGCCATAGCGGCCGCGGAGGGCCCCTCCGCGCGCGCCGATCCGCTTGACGGAACCCCGTCGCCGTCCGAATATTGGTCCCCGGAGGCGCCGGGGCATCCCGTTCGGGACCCCGCTTCGGGCAGGCCGCAGGCAGGGCATCCGATGTGAACGGGTCCGCGCCGCCCGGCGCCTGCCCCGTGGTGGGCAGAATCGGGCACACCGCTTACACTTGATGGTTCATCCCCCCTGGAGGGGATGGTTCGCGCGAACGGCCGTGCGGCTCGCTCCTCTCCACATCCCAAACCTGGACGCTACTTGATGGCGAAGATTCTGGTCGTTGACGACGAACCCGATCTGGAACTCCTCCTCCGTCAGAAGTTTCGGCGGAAGGTCCGAAAGGGAGAGCTGACCCTGGTCTTCGCCCAGAACGGGGTCGAGGCCCTGGAGCAGCTCAAGGTGCATCACGATGTCGACATGGTGTTGTCGGACATCAACATGCCCCAGATGGACGGCCTCACCCTGCTTCACCAGCTCAACCAGCTGAACTACGATCTGAGGGCGGTGATCGTAACCGCCTACGGGGACATGAAGAACATCCGCACCGCCATGAACCGGGGTGCCTTCGACTTCGTCACCAAGCCGCTGGACTTCAAGGATCTGGAGACCACGATCTCCAAGACGCTGGCCCACCTGGCGGTCATGCGGGAGGCGCTCCGCTCCCGCGACGAACTGGTGGCGCTGCGGCAGGAGCTCGGGGTCGCGGCCCGCATGCAGGAGTCGATCCTGCCCACCAGCTTCCCGGAAGACTCCCGTTACGAGATCCACGCGTGGATGACCCCGGCCAAGGAGGTGGGCGGTGATTTCTACGATTTCTTCAAGCTCGAGGACGGGCGCATCGGCATCGTCATGGCGGACGTGTCGGGCAAGGGGGTGCCGGCGGCGCTCTTCATGATGGTGAGCCGCACGCTGATGAAGGGGACCGCCATCGGCGAGAACGATCCGGCGAAGTGCCTGGAGGAAGTGAACCAGCTGCTGGTGGAATCGAACGAGCAGTCCATGTTCGTGACCGTGTTCTACGGCAGTTTCGATCCGGCCACCGGCATCCTGGAATACGCGAACGCGGGACACAACCTGCCCTACGTCGTCAAGGCGAACGGCGACGTACACCCCATCGAGTGCGACTCGGGCCTGGTCCTGGCCGTCATGCCAGGTTTCGAATTCCCGGGCGGATCCATCCGGATGGATCCCGGGGACGTGGTGTTCTTCTACACGGACGGCATCACCGAGGCCATGGACGAGGAAGGGGTCGAGTTCGGAGACGACGAACTGGCCGCGGTTCTCGAAGAGGTGGCGGGTTCCAGCGCGGCGACCTTCAACCGAAAGGCGGTGGAGGCGGTCCAGGAGCACGCGGGCGAGGCCGCCCAGTCCGACGACATCACCTGTCTGACGCTGAAATACCTGAGGGAATCGTAAATGAGGGTGTCCCCGGTGGGGGCGGGTTTCCGGATCGTCATGGTGGCGGCGGGGGCCTGTGCGGTGTCGGGGACGGGGGTGCGGGGCCAGGAGGCGGGGTCGGGGTCGGGTGGAGACGGGGCATCCGCCGATTCGATCGTGTTCGGGCAGTCCGCGGCGTTCAGCGGGTTTGCGGTCGACTTGGGCAGCAACATGCACCTGGGCGTCCTCGCCGCCTTCGAAGAGGCCAACCGGACCGGGGGAATCCACGGCCGTGTGCTGCGTCTCATCACAGAGGACGACCGGTACGAAGGCGAGCTCGCGATTGCGAACACGAGAAAGCTCATCGCCGACGGTGTGTTTGCGCTGATCGGCGCGGTCGGTACGCCGACTTCCAGGGTCGCGTGGGGGATCGCCAGCGACGCCCGGGTGCCCTATATCGGCGCCTTCACCGGCGCGGGGCTCCTGAGGGGCGCGGACCAGCCCTGGGTGGTCAATCTGCGGGCGTCCTACATCCAGGAAACCGAGGAGATGGTGGCGCGGCTCACCGAGGACCTCGGGTTCAGCAGGATCGCGATCTTCTATCAGGATGACAGCTATGGACACGCCGGCCTGACCGGCGTGCGCCAGGCCCTGGACAAGCGCGATCTGCCCCTGGTCGGGCAGGGCACCTACGTCCGCAATACAGCGGCGGTCAAGCGGGCCCTGCTGGACATCCGCGAGAGCGACCCCGAGGCGATCATCACCATAGGGGCATACCGGGCGGCCGCCCAGTTCATCCTGTGGGCCAAAAAGCTCGGCATGCGGGCCATCCACCTGAATGTCTCCTTCGTCGGAAGCAACAGCCTGCTGGACGAACTCGGCGGCGACGGCGACGGCGTCGTGGTGACCCAGGTGGTGCCCTTCCCGCGCGACACGGAACTTCCCGTGGTGAGGGACTACCAGGCCGCGATCCGGCAGGTCGATGCATCCGCCCAGCCCGGCTTCGTTTCCCTGGAGGGGTACCTGGCCGGCCGGCTGGTGGTCGAGGCCTTGCGGGCATCGTCGGAACCGGGAGGTCCACCGCCCACCCGGGAGGCGTTCCTGCAATGGCTTGTGGATGTCGGCCCCTATGACCTCGGAGGGTTCGAGATCGAGTATGGACCCGGGGACAACCAGGGCTCGGACAGGGTGTTTCTGACCGAGATCCGGCAGGGGCGGTTCGTTCCCATAACCGAGTTGCGGCGGCGATGAAGGATAGATCCAGGACACTGGACCACCGGCTTCACTCGGCCTTTGAATGGGTCCTGAAGCGGCTCCCCGACCGCCTCGGGGACTGGGTACGCAAGAGGACCGGCGGGCGGCTCGGGATCGGCACCCAGATCGTCCTGGGTCTGGGCGGCGGAGTTCTGCTGACCGTCGGCGCCATCGTCATGGCCCTGGTGCTGATGTCGATCGTCAGTGCGCGGCAGGGGGAGGTCACGGAAGTCCATATGCCGGCCCTGGTAGGGGCCTTCAACGTCTCCGAGAGAAGTGCGGAACTCGTCCGGGCGACGCCACGGCTGACGACTGCCGACGGCTTGCCCCAGCTCGATTCCGTGATGATGGACGTGACGGTCACGCAATCGTTGCTCACGGAGGCGGTTGATGCAGTCGTGGCGTCCGAGGCCGGTGGCGAGGTCGGCGCCGGGGTGGCGCCGCTCGTGGACAGCCTCAATGACCTGGTCGAGGAGATCGACCAGTCGATGAGGCGCAGGATGGACCACCAGGCGCGCCTCGCGGAACTCAAACAGCAGCTCGACGATTTCGTCCTGCAGTTGCAGAACGAGATTCTGGAGCCGGAACTGGACGACCAGCACTTCTTCATGTACACCGGATTGCGCGAACTGACCGACGCTCCCGCCCCCATGTCCCAGCGCAGGACCACGGCGGAACTGGATCACTACGTCGGCCTCCTGAACTTCAAGGCCTACCAGAACGAGGCGACCCAGTACCTCAACAAGGCGCTGGTCGACAGCGACATCGAGTTGCTGGAGACCACAAGTGAACGCGTCGGGACCGCGATCGCGAACGTGGATGGTTCTCTTGCCAGGATCCGCTATCGTCTGCGGTCGCGGCTGCAGTCGCTGGTGCAGGAACTGAGGGAGATGTACGGAGCGCCCGACGGCGTGTTCGCCACGCGCACCGCGGAGTTGCAGGAGATCGCGAACGCCGAGGCGCTCGTCGCGCACAGCCGGCAGATCGCCCAGGACCTCGTCAACCGGGTCGAGACGCTGGTGGGTTCGGCCGAGCGCTCCGCGGAGAGTGCGGCCGAGCGCTCCAACGCGCTCGTGCAGCTCGGATTCTGGTCGTTGCTGGTGATCACCTTCCTGACGATCGTGATGGCATACGTGGCCTGGAAGTTCTTCGGCGAGCGGCTGCTGGTGAGGATGGGACGGCTTTCCAGCGCGACGCGTCAGATGTCGAAGGGCGACTTGGACGTCCAGGTGGAAATCGAGGGGGACGACGAGCTGACCGACATGGCCGGGGCCCTGGAAGTCTTCCGCCAGCACGCGGTCGAAGTGCAGCGACTCAACCTGGTCGAGAAGCTTGCGGCCGAGGTTCAGGCGAAGAACGACAAGCTGGAGGACACGCTCGAGAACCTGCGCCGAACCCAGCAGCAGGTCGTCAAGCAGGAGAAGCTGGCGTCGCTCGGAGCCCTGACCGCGGGCATCGCGCACGAGATCCGGAATCCCCTCAACTTCATCAACAACTTCGCGGCGCTGTCCACGGAGCTCATCGAGGAGCTGAAGGAGGAGCTGGCGGACGCCGCCAACGGAGAAGGGGAGATCGACAGGGAGTACCTCGACGAGATTCTCGGGGACCTCAACACCAACGTGATCAAGGTGAACGAGCACGGCCAGCGCGCCAACCGCATCGTCGAGGGGATGCTGGCGCACTCCCGCGACGAGGCGGGAGAGGTGGAGTCCATCGACATCAACCTGATGGTCCAGGAGTACGCGAAGCTCGCGTACCACGGCATACGGGGCACCGACTCCACCTTCAACGTCGACATGATCCACCAGTACGACAAGGACGCGGGAGAGGTCGAAGGGATCGCCCGGGATCTGAGCCGGGTGTTCCTGAACATCATCACCAACGCCTGCCACGCCACCCAGGCCCGTGGGCGGAAGGAAGAGGGCACCTACCTCCCCACCGTGACCGTCGGCACGGACGGACGCGAGAAGGACGTGTGCGTAACCATCCGCGACAACGGCACCGGAATGCCGGACGAGATCCTCAAGAAGATCTTCGACCCCTTCTTCACGACCAAGTCCGGTACCCAGGGGACGGGTCTCGGTCTCTCGATCTCCCACGAGATCATTCAGGAACACGGCGGCAGGATCGAGGTCGAGACCGAAGACGGAGAGGGCACCGAATTCCGGATCACACTCCCCCGAAAGGGCTACGAGCCGGTCACGGCTGCGTCCTGATTGTCCGCTTCCGCCGCGGCCCCCCCGAGGGCCCGCCTCTCCGCCTTTCGACCCGGGGTCGTGGAACTGCGCGCCCTTGTCGCGCTGGCCCTGCCCGTTGCCGTCGTGCAGATGGGCCTCGTGGCCCAGGGGCTGGTGGATACGGCCATGGTGGGGCGCGTCGACGCGGTGCAACTGGGCGCGGTCACGCTTGGCAATCTCTACTTCTTCAGCGTGGCGGTCTTCGGCATGGGGCTTCTCATCGCCCTCGACCCGCTGGTGTCGCAGGCTTTCGGCGCGGGAGACCGGGACGCCATCGAAGCCGCCATCCAGCGCGGCCTGGTCCTGAGCGTCGCGATCGCGGCCGCGGCCTGCGGGCTGCTCGCCGTGGCGGAGCCGGTCTTCGTGGTTCTCAACCAGCCGGAAGAGGTGGTGCCGATCGCGGCCGCCTATGCCCGCACGCAGATCCCGGGAATGCTGCCCTTCTACGGTTTCATCGTGTTTCGCCAGGTTCTGCAGGCGGTGGGCAGGGTGGCTCCGGTGGTGTGGACGATCCTGCTGGCCAACGTCCTGAACGCATTCCTCAACTGGATGTTCGTCTTCGGCAACCTGGGAGTGCCCGAAATGGGGGCGGTGGGGTCCGGTTGGGCCACGGCCATGTCACGGTGGTTCATGTGGATCTGCTCGCTCGCGTTGGGCTGGCGGGTGCTGACGCCCTACCTGGGGCGCCTGCGTGGCGACCTGTTCGCGTGGGGGCCGCTCAGGCGCATCATGCGTCTGGGGTCGCCGATCGGACTCCAGCTCTTCCTGGAATTCGGGGCCTTCGGCGCGATCGGGATCCTGATGGGGTGGCTGGGCACCGTGGCGATCGCGGGCCACCAGATCGCGCTCAACCTGGCCGCCTTCGCCTTCATGATTCCACTCGGCATCTCGCAGGCGGCGGCCATCCTGGTGGGGAGGGCGGTGGGGCGGGGCGATCCGGCGGGGGCGCGGCGCTCGGCGGGCGGGGCGGTCCTGGTCTGCTGCCTGGTGATGATGGCGACGGCGGCCGTTTTCCTCGGCCTGCCGGGCGTCCTGGCGGGTCAGTTCACGACCGAGGCCAGGGTGGCCGCGGTGGCCGCGGGGCTCATTCCGGTCGCCGGCATGTTCCAGCTCTTCGACGGCCTGCAGGTGGTGTGTACGGGCGCGCTTCGCGGTGTCGCCGACACGTTGCGCCCGATGATCTACAACATGCTGGGATTCTGGATTGTCGGGATGCCGCTGAGCCTGTGGCTGGGTTTTCGCGCCGACATGGGGCCGGAGGGGCTGTGGTGGGGACTGGCGGCCGGTCTCGGCGCCGTCGCCGTCCTGCTTCTGGGCAGGACGTGGATCCGACTGCGGGGACCGCTCGAGCGCTTCTCGCTGACCCACCGCGATTGAACATCCTGAAGTCGCCGGTGCCGGAGACCCTCGCCGGTCCTGGCCGGGGTGGGCATCCCGGCAGCAGCCGTCAGAACTCGCCCACGAAGCAGATCTCGGTCTCCAGTTCGTAGCCGGTTTCCCGCGCCACGGTCGAACGGGCCAGGTCGATGAGCGCGAGGACCTCGGCCGCCGTCGCCCCGCCCAGGTTCACGATGATGTTGGCGTGCTTGTGAAAGATCTCCGCGGCGCCGTGCACATGACCCTTCAGGCCGCACTCGTCGATCAGGCGGCCCGCACCGATCCCCTCGATCTTCTTGAAAATCGAACCCACGCACGGATAAAGCCACAGGTCGGGGTGACGCGCGTCCCGCCAGGCCAGGTTCTCGCGCACGATCCTGCGCAGTTCCTCGACCGGGGTGGGGTGCAGCTTCAGCGAAACGTCAAGCACGAGGTCGCCGCTGTCGTGAATGACGCTGTAGTCGTACCCGAAGCGGAAGTACGCGGTGTCGACCTCCCGGATATCCCCGTCCGGAGTGAGGATCGTGGCGCCCTCCATGACCTCTTCCCAGAACATCGTGCGCTCCCGCTCGGGGGCGGGCGCGAGAAAATGGAGGTTCTGCCACACCGCGCCTCCGACGGTGCTCGGTATCCCCACGAAGTGGTGGATGCCGCCCAGCCCGCGCGCCACCGTCGCGCTGATCAGATCCGGGAAGGTGTCCACTCCGGCGCCGGCCTTCAACCGGCCCTCAGGGAGGAACTCCACCCCCGAGATGTCGCACTTCACCACGACTCCGCGAAACCCGCGGTCCGCCACGAGAATGTTCGCGCCGCGCCCGAGGACGAAGCATGGGACCCCCAGTTCCCGCGCGCGGACAACCGCCCTCTGGAGCTCTTCGGCCGAGCGGGCCCGATAGAAGAGGTCCGCCGGGCCCCCGATCCCGAAGGTGGTCAGCGGCGCCAGCCGGACGCCGCGGTGAACCCGCCGTGGATCGACGGATGCGGCGTAGTGATCGAGTAGCGACGGTTCCGGGTGCTTCACCGGGAGAAGGCCGGGAAAAGTGGTGTTGAGCGCGGGATCAGCTTGAAGTCTCGCGTCCGGATTGCCGCGCGGCAACTCCCCGGAGCCCTCCGCGCGGTTGTCCGAAGGCGCACACCTCCGTCCCGGAACCGGTCACAACGGTGATGCATCCGGTGTTTTCACACACCACATAAGTGATTGGAGTATAACGATATAAACACCGACGGACCATTGTGGCACGCTTCTTCCATGACAGGTGTGGCAGCGGGGACGACTGGCTCCGGCCGGTGGCCGTTTCCGGCCAGTGATGTGGGGTGGGGGACGTTGGCGGATCCGGCCGGAGCCTTTGTCCCGCCGTGCGCGCAAAACGCCGAATCCCATCTCGGGGCCGGGACTCCTCGGGATGCCCGAAACCGCGGTCGGGGAAACTCGGGGGAGTAACGGTGTATCACCGTCCTGGCAGGCATCATGGACCTCCCCGGGTGTCGGGATGCCCCCGATTGTCGCATTCTCAGCGGACATCGTTTCATCTGTCACCGGCAAATCGCCGCGAGGGGCCGAAATGGAAAAGGACCTGATCAGTCTCGACAGGCTCGGCAAGGTATTCAGTACCCGCGAGGTCGAGACCCACGCGCTCTCCAATGTCACCCTGGGAATCAGGACGGGTGAATTCGTGTCCATTGCGGGCCCCTCGGGGTGCGGCAAGACGACGCTGCTGTCCATTATCGGTTTGCTCGACTCGCCAACGGACGGCGCGTACCTGTTGAACGGCGAGGCGGTGGACGGGCTTTCCGCCGCCCGGCGGGCGGAGATTCGAAACAGGTCGATCGGCTTCATCTTCCAGGCGTTCAATCTGATCGGCGATCTCACGGTCTTCGAGAACGTGGAGCTTCCTCTCACCTACCGGGACATGCCGGGAAGGGATCGCAGGGAGCGCGTGCTCGGGTCCCTGGAGCGCGTCGGCATGGCGCACAGGGTGAACCACTACCCGTCGCAGCTGTCGGGAGGCCAGCAACAGAGGGTGGCCGTCGCCCGTGCCATCGTCGGCGCTCCCCTGATCCTGCTGGCCGACGAGCCCACGGGAAACCTGGACTCCCGCAATGGGCAGGCCGTCATGGACCTGCTCGGCGAACTCCACGAAGGCGGCGCCACGATCTGCATGGTGACGCATGATCCGAGGTATGTGAACGCCGCGGACCGGGCCGTCCACCTCTTCGACGGGCAGGTCGTGGAAGAGGGCGGGAGCCGCCACGACGTAGCGAGGGTGTAGCCCGGGCCCGGCGGGGCCGCCGCGGAGTGCCATCCGGGGCGCCGGGGCGATTCCCCCTGTACGGAACGACCCGCAAGGCGGGGGATTGCCTTATTTTGTAGCACGACACCCATCCCTTCCGCCGCTCGAGGAGCAGGCCGAATGTCCTTCCCCGACAGGAGAATTCGAATCCTGGTCGCGAAACCCGGCCTGGACGGACACGACCGGGGAGCCAAGGTGATCGCCGCGGCCTTCCGGGACGCCGGTTTCGAGGTCATCTACACAGGGTTGCACCAGACGCCCGAGATGGTGGCCGCGGCCGCCGTCCAGGAAGACGTGGACGTCGTGGCGATGTCCGTGCTGTCGGGGGCGCACATGACGCTCTTTCCCAGGGTGCGCGACCTCCTGGACCGGGAGGGACTGAAGCACGTGTTGCTTACCGGGGGAGGAATCATCCCCGGCGACGACGCGGCGGCTCTGGCCGAAATCGGTGTCGGGCGCGTCTTCGGGCCCGGCACGGCGACCACCGAAGCGATCGAGTACGTCCGTGACTGGTTCGCGGGACGGGAGGATCCCTATTAGCTCACCGGAGCCACCACCGGCGGACGATGCTTCCCGGCGCGGCGGCCGGCTCGCCGAGCTCGGACGGGAACTGGAGACGCTGCGCCGCCGCCTCAGGCTCGGCGGCGGCACGGAGAGGATTAAGCGGCAGCGCGACCGCGGGAAACTGACCGCGCGCGACCGGCTCCACCTTCTCCTGGACCGGGATGCGACGTGGGTCGAGGTGGGGCTGCTGGTTGCGCACGACCGTTACGACGGCAAGGCCCCGGGCGCCGGAGTCGTCACCGGTGTGGGTGTGGTGTCGGGACGCGAGGTCGTGGTGGTGGCCAACGACGCCACCGTCAAGGCGGGCTCGTGGTGGCCCGAGACCATCCGGAAGATGTTGCGGGCCCAGGAGATCGCCATGCGCTGCCGGATCCCCATCATCTACCTGGTGGATTCGGCGGGCGTGAACCTGCCGTACCAGGGCGGTGTCTTTCCGGGCCAGTACGGGGCGGCGCGGATCTTCTACTACAACTCCATCATGCGGCGCTACCTCCGAATACCCCAGTTTGCCGCGGTCATGGGGCCCTGTATCGCCGGCGGCGCGTACCTGCCGGCGCTTTCCGACGTCATTCTCATGGTTGAGGGGACGAGCTTCATGGGGCTCGGCGGACCGAATCTGGTGAAGGGGGCCACCGGGCAGGTGGTGGACAGGGAGGAGCTGGGTGGCGCGGCCGTGCACACCGGCGTCAGCGGGGTGGCCCACTACCGCTGCGCGGACGACGGGGCGTGCGTCGCCAGGTTGAGGGAGCTCGTCGCGGGACTTCCTCCCGCGCCCCGCCCACCCCGCCCCTCCAAGGCCGCCTTCACGCCCCCCTCCCGCCCGGCCGCCGCCCTCTACGAACTGCTCCCCGACGACCACCGCCACCCCTACGACATGGACGCGGTCCTCGAGGTCGTGCTGGACGGCGGCGGCCTCTCCGAGTTCCAGCCCGACCACGCCGCCGAGCTCATCTGTGGCACGGGCACCCTGTCGGGACACCCCGTCGCCGTGATCGCGAACCGGCGCGGCATGGTCGCGGACCCGCACGGGGGCGCTCCCCGGCTGGGCGGCATCGTCTACACCGAGTCGGCCGAGAAGGCGGCCTTCTTCATCGATACCATGAACCGGCAGGGAACCCCGATCCTGTTCGTGCAGGACGTCTCCGGCTTCATGGTCGGCCCGGAGGCCGAGCACAATGGAATCATCCGGGCCGGGGCGCGCTTCGTCGAGGCCATGGCCACCGCGTCCGTCCCCAAGCTGGTCCTCACGCTGAACCACGCCTCCGGGGCGGGCTACTACGCCATGGCGGGCCAGGGCTTCGACCCCGACTTCATCCTTACCCTGCCGACCGGGCGCATGGGGGTCATGGAGGGGGCCAGCGCGGTCATGGCGCTCTTCGGCGGTGAGCTCGACCGGCTCCGGGCCGCCGGGGAGGCGCCCGACGAGGACATGCGCGCCGTCATGGACGAGGTCCGGGCCGACTACGACCGCCAACTCGACGCGACCTTCGCCGCAGCCCGCGGATTCGTGGACGCGGTGGTGCTCCCCGAGGAGCTCCGCGACTGGCTCACCCTGCTGCTCCGGGCCGCCGCGAACAATCCGGGTCCCCACCTGGGACCGTTCGTGCTTCCGCCCGGGCTGGACGGCAGGGGCCCGTGACGCGCACCGTCCCCCGTCGTACCGCCCGGTCCGCCGCGAACGCTCCCGGGCCCCGGAGCGGCGCGCGCCGGGGCAAGGTGCGGGTGGCCAGCGGCCAGGGCTTCTGGGGCGACGACCTCGAGGCGCCGGTGCGCCAGGTGAACGGCGGCGACATCGACTACCTCATGCTGGACTACCTGGCCGAGGTGACGATGTCCATCATGCAGAAGCAGCGGTCGCGCGACCCGCGCGCCGGATACGCCCGCGACTTCGTTCCGCTCATGGAACGGATCTTCCCCGCATGCGTCGAGCGGGGCATCAGGGTCGTGACCAACGCCGGCGGGGTGAACCCGGCGGAGTGTGCCAGGGCCGTGGCCGGCGCGGGGCGGCGGGCGGGGGCGGGGGGGGGCGCGCGGATCGGAGTGGTGACCGGGGACGACCTCATGGACCGTCTCGACGAACTGCTCGCCTCGGGCCATCCCCTCGCCAACATGGAGACGGGGCGGCCGCTCGCCGAGATCCGGGATCGGGTCCGCAGCGCCAACGTGTATCTGGGCGCGAGACCCATCGTTGCGGCGCTGGATGCGGGGGCTACCGTCGTGGTCACCGGCCGCTCCACCGACACCGCGCTCACCTACGGTCCGTTGGCGTGGGAGTTCGGCTGGCCCCGGGACGGGTGGGACCTGCTGGCGAGCGGGGTGGTCGCGGGCCACATCAACGAGTGCGGGGCACAGGCCAGCGGCGGCAACTGTTCGGCCGAGTGGTGGTCCATTCCCGATCTGGCCGGCGTCGGCTTCCCCATCATCGAAGCAGGCCCCGACGGGAGTTTCGTCGTCACGAAGCACCCGGGTTCCGGCGGAGCGGTCAGCCTGCGCACCGTCAAGGAGCAGATCCTCTACGAGATGGGCGACCCCTCGTCCTACATCACGCCGGACGTAGTGGCCGACTTCACGACGATCCGGCTGTCGGAGGAGGGCGGGGACCGGGTCGGAGTGCACGGCATCCGGGGACGGCCGCCCACACCGTCGCTGAAGGTCTCGGTGGCCCATTCGGCCGGGTACAAGGCGGTCGGCACCCTCGTCTATGCGTGGCCCGATGCCGCCGCGAAGGCCCGGGCCGCAGCGAGGATCCTGCGCGAGCGTCTGGACCGGCTCGGACTGGCCTTCGAAAAGGTGCTCGTGGAGCTGGTGGGCTGGGACGCCACCCACGGGCATCTGGCCGGCGATCCCCCGCCGGATCTTCCCGAGGTGCAGCTGCGGGTCGGTGTGCGCGGACCGGACCGGGCGGCGGTCGAGCGCTTCACCCGCGAGGTGGCGCCGCTGGTGCTGACCGGCCCTCCGTCGGTGACCGGATTCGCGGGGGGTCGTCCGCGGGTCCAGGAGATCGTGGCGTACTGGCCGGCCCTGATCGACCGCCGGGCCGTCGAGCCCCGGGTGGCGGTCGACATGGTGGAGGTGTGAAGATGGTGTCATCGGCATGCCGCGGGTCGCGGGGGGCGGCGGTGCATGAGACGGCGGGTCCGCCGGCCGGGAGGGCGCCCAATGGCTGAGGTCCCGCTTCTCGAGCTGGCGCATGCGCGCTCGGGCGACAAGGGCGACACCGCCAACGTGGGCCTGATGGTTTATGACGAAAGGGACTATCCCATTATTCTCAAAATGGTTACCCCGGATCGTGTCAAGGAACACTTTAAGGGACTGGTGCAGGGTCCCGTGGAACGGTTCCGGCTCGACAACCTGCACGCGGTGAACTTTCTCCTGCACGGTGCTCTAGACGGCGGCGGCACCGTTTCGCTCATGACCGACGCGCAGGGGAAGGTGTTCAGCACGGCGTTGCTGCGCATGAGGATCGAGGTGCCGGACGAGGTGGCCGAACGCGTGCGCGGCCGTGGGCGCCATCCGGGCGCCGGGACGGGTGACTCCCGATGAGCGCGCCAGGCCGGGATTCGCTCGTCCTCCTGGAGACCCGCGCCGGGGTCGCGACCCTGACGCTCAACCGCCCGCGCAAGCGCAACGCGCTGTCCCCGGGGCTCGTCGCGGAACTGTCGGCAAGGCTGGCCCGGGCCGCCTCGGACCCGGAGGTGCGGGTGGTCGCGCTGAGCGGTGCCGGACCGGATTTCTGTGCGGGTGCCGACCTGTCCGCGATCGCGGCTTCGCAGCGGGAGGGTCCGGAGGCGGGCCTTGCGGACGCGCGCCGCCTGGGCGAGGTGTTCGTGACGGTTCGCCGCGTGGACCGGCCGGTGGTCGCGCTGGTTCGGGGAAGGGCGCTGGGGGGCGGGTGCGGACTGGCGAGCGCCTGCGACATCGTGCTGGCCCATCCGGACGCGATCTTCGGGTATCCGGAGGTCCACCTCGGATTCGTGCCCGCGCTGGTGATGGCCCCGCTTCGGCGCAAGGTGGGCGAAGCGGCCGCCTTCGAGCTTGTCGCCCGGGGGCGGCGGATCGGCGCCGCCGAGGCGGTCTCGCTCGGTCTCGCCACCCGCGTCCTTCCCGGGGACGACTTCGGTGCCGCCGCGGACGAGTACCTCCGGGAACTCGCCGGCCTGCCCGCCACCGCGGTCGCGCTCACCAAGCGTCTCTTCCATGGCCTCGACGGCGTCTCGTACGAGGCAGCCATCGCCCGGGGCGCCGAAGTCAACGCGATGGCCCGCCAGACCGGCGAATGCAGGGACGGCGTCAAGCGCTTTCTCGACCGGAAGGGGGACTGAGTCATGGAACCGGATTCCCCGGCGCATCCAACGACCTGCTGAGGAGAAACAAATGTTTCGGCCATCGCGGAAGAAAAGAGAGGGCGACGACCGCCACCTGGCCTGGAAGATCCGCCTCTTCGTGGCCGGAGCGGCCACCGCATTCGCGGGAATGGCCATGTCGCTGTCGTGGCTCGTGTGGATCGGCGTAGGGGTCCTGGCGGTGGCGGTGGTCCTCCGCTTCCTTCCCGCCGGAGACTGAGCTCTCGCAACCGGCCGGCCCCGCACACATTGCCTGCGGCTCCACCCACACACACAGTCACATACTCATGTTGTGAGTAAAATATGCTCATTGTGTAATGTGCACATGACTTAATGTCAATCCTGATATACTTTTTCGTAGCAAAGGCGGGGGGATTCGGCGGGTTCGTGCGACGACCGCGACGCCACAACCGTCCCCCGTGAATGTGCAATCGTCCCCGAGCTCTCGGCGATTCAGTCCCGAACCACCCTTCTTCCGCCCGGCCGCCACCCCCTCATTCCCGGTGTGCCACCGGACAACGAATCCCCACCCAACCCCGCCGCCCGCGCCGTTCTGCGCGACAGGTTCGGCTTCGACGGCTTCCGTCCCGGACAGGAACGCCTGATCTCCAGCGTCCTGTCGGGACGCGATACCCTCGGAGTGCTCCCGACGGGCGGCGGCAAGACGCTCTGCTACCAGATCCCCGCCTTCATGCTGGACGGCCTGGTGATCGTGGTCAGCCCGCTCATCTCCCTGATGCAGGACCAGGTCGACCGTGCCCGGAAGCTGGGGCTGCGCGCCTCCTCTCTCACCTCGCAGGACCCGAAGGAGTCCCAGCAGCGCACGATGGCGGCCATCGCCGACGGTTCGCTCGACCTGCTCTTCTGCTCGCCGGAGCGGCTGGAGGCGACCAGGCTGCGGACCCTTCTGGGCAAGGCGCCGGTGTCGCTGATCACCATCGACGAAGCGCACTGCATTTCCGAGTGGGGGCACGAGTTCCGGCCCGCCTTCCGGCGCATCCACCGCCTCCGTTCGATCGTCGCGGCCCCGGTGCTGGCCGTGACCGCCACCGCCACCCCCGCCGTCCGGGACGACATCTCCCGGGTCCTGCGCATGACGGACCCCTTCCGGGTGGTCACCTCCTTCGACCGCCCGAACATCCGCTGGCTGGTCGCGCGGCTGCGTGCGGGTCCCGACCGCATTCGCGCCATGGTGCGCATTGTGCGCAGGGCTCCGCCGGAGTGCCGCGAGCGCGCGCTCATCGTGTACGCCCCCACGCGGCGGCTGGTGGTCAGCGTGCGCCGGGCCCTCGCCAGTCTCGGCGTCGTCGGCGACGCGTACCACGCCGCGCTCCCCGCCGAGGAGCGGCAGGCCGTACAGCGGCGGTTCATGTCGGGCGAGTCCAACGTGGTCGTGGCGACCTGCGCCTTCGGCATGGGCATCGACCGCGGCGACGTGTGGGCCGTCTTCCACTACGCCTTCCCGGGGTCCCTGGAGAGCTACTACCAGGAGGCGGGGCGGGCCGGCCGTGACGGAGCCGCGTCGATGGCGCTCGGTTTCGTTCACCGCGACGACTGGAAGGTCCCCGAGGCGTTCCTGGACCGCGCCTATCCCCGGCCGCGGGACGTTCTCGGCGTGCTGCGCAGGATCGAATCCGCCTGCTCGCGCGGCACCGTCCCGTCACCCGCGGTCCTGGTTGGGCCCGGCTCCGGCAGGGTTCCCCACCTGAAGTGGCTCATGCGGTCCGGCGCGATCCGGGTGGACCCCGCGCTGGCGGAGTGGATCGACAACTGGCCCGACCGCGAAGAGGGGCATCCGCCCACCGTCGCGGACCCGCCCGTCACACCCACGGGACGCGAGCCGGATCTGGCCCCGCTGGTGGCCGCCCGCGGGCAGTCGGTGGCGCGTCTTCGGGCCATGCAGCGGTACTGCGGCCGCCGGGGATGCCGCCGAATGGCCCTGTTGCGTTACCTTGGAGAGGTGCCCGGCCGCCGGTCGTGCGGCTCCTGCGACAGGTGCGAACGCCGTCGGAGTCCCGCCGCACTGAACCTGCCCGCCTGAATCAAGTACGAATCGCCCCCGCGCGATGGATCCATACCTCGAACCACACCACCTGAGTCTGCAGGCCGATGTCCGCCGGTTCGCGCTCGACCGCATCGTACCCGTCGCACGGGAACTGGACGAGACCGGCCGCTTCCCCTGGGACAACGTCAAGTCCATGGCCGAGCGAGGGTGGCTCGGCATCCCCGTCCCGGGCGAACTGTCCGGAATGGGGCGGGACTACCTCAGCTACATCCTGGTGATCGAGGAGCTGGCGAAACACGACGCCAGCCACGCGATCACGGTCTCCGCCCACACCACGCTGGGCATGTCGCCGATCCTGGCCTTCGGGACGGAGGAGCAGAGGGAGCGCTTCGTCCCGCTGCTGGCGTCGGGCCAGGTGCTCGGCGGCTTCGGACTCACCGAGCCGGAGGCGGGTTCGGATTCGTCGGGGACGCGCACCCGGGCGGTCGCCACGGACGGCGCGTACAGCATTACCGGTAGCAAGATCTTCATCACGCACGCGGGCGTGGGCGAGATCTTCGTCGTCACGGCGGTGACCGACCCGGAAGCGGGGCATCGGGGCATCTCCAGCTTCGTGGTGTGCAAGCCGACCGTCGACGTGGAGCAGGCCACGCGCACCGGAGTCGGCCACCGGCCCGAACTGCCGTATTCGAACGGAGTGACCGCCGGGGCCCGCGAGGACAAGCTTGGCTGGCGCGCCTCGGACACCCGCGAACTGCACTTCCAGGACGCCCTGGTGCCCGCGGACCAGCGTCTCGGCGACGAGGGACTCGGCTTCGCCAACTTCATGAAGACACTGGACGCGGGCAGAATCGGCATCGCGGCGCTGTCCCTCGGCATCGCCCAGGGAGCCCTCGACGCGGCCCTCCGCTACACGGTCCGCAGACGACAGTTCAATCGCCCGGTCTGGGAGTTCCAGGACATTCAGTTCGGTCTCGCGGAGCTGGCGGCCGAGGTGCAGGGAGCCCGGCACCTGACCTACCACGCGGCCTGGCTCAAGGATCAGGGCCGGCCCTTCGCCAGGGAGGCTGCCATGGCGAAGCTCGTCGCCGCCCGCCTGGCGGGCAACGCCGCCCGTACCGCGGTTCAGTTCCTGGGAGGAGCGGGGTACACCTCCGACCACCCGGTCGAGCGCATGATGCGGGACGCCAAGGCGTGCGAGATCGGCGAGGGAACGAAGGAAATCCAGAAAATCGTAATCGCTCGGCACCTGCTGAGGGAGCTGCACTCGTGACCCGGCCCGCGCAAGGGGCCGGGCGGGTGCCCCCGGGGGGTGCGGCATTGTTTCGGAGTCCGGCATCGGGGTGCGCCATCCCGGAGCCCGCTGGCTGGTTCGCGTATCACGTCCGCCCGGGACGGGGACGCGGCCAGGACGGGCCCGGCTACGGCCGCCCGGCTCGGACTCGACCATCGGAGAAAGCAATTGAAGAGAGAAATCCTCATCAGCGCGAGGGACGAAGAGTCCTGGGTCGCGCTCAAGGAAAACGGCCGGCTCGCCGAACTCATGTTCGACCGGGCCGACCAGGACCGCCTGGTCGGTGACATCTTCGTGGGCCGCGTGGAGGCGGTCCTTCCCGGCATCCAGGCGGCCTTTGTAGACATCGGCGAGGAGAAGGCGGCGTTCCTTCACGCCTCGGACGTGGCGCGTGCCCCGGAGAACGGGGACGCAAAGGGCCGGCGGGGACAGCCGCGCCAGGGCAGGGACCGCAACACGAGGCCCATCCAGGAGGTGATCAACAAGGGCCAGAAGATCCTGGTCAAGGTGACCAAGGAGGCGATCTCCACGAAGGGACCGCGGGTGACCGCGCAGATTTCGCTGCCGGGACGGTTCCTGGTCTACATCCCCGACTCGGACCAGGTGGGCGTGAGCCGCAAGATCGACCACCGCGGTGAACGTTCCCGCCTGCGCGCGATGGCAAGGGACGCGGTGAAGGGGGACTCGGGAGGGGTGATCGTCCGCACCGCCGGCGAAGAGCTTACCCAGGAGAAGCTGGAGAAGGAGTACTCCCAGCTGCACCGCCTCTGGAAGTCGATCGAATCCAGGGCCCGCAAGGCCGATCCTCCGTCCCTCGTCCACGCCGAGGCGAAGCTCATCTCGGGCGTGATCCGGGATCTGTTCACCAACCGCTTCGACGCCGTCACCATCGACAATCGCCAGGTCCACAAGCAGATCATCGAGTACGTCCGCGCCTTCGATCCGGAGCTCCTCGACCGGATCCACTACTACGACCGGCGCGAACACCTCTTCGACCACGCGGGCATCGCGAAGGAGATCCAGCGTTCCTTCCGGCGCCGGGTCGAGCTGCCCTCCGGCGGCCACGTGATCATCGAACCGACCGAGGCGCTGGTTACGGTCGACGTCAACACCGGCCGCTTCACCGGCAGGAAGAAGGATCCCGAGCACACCATTCTCAAGACCAACCTGGACGCGGCCCGGGAGATCGCGACGCAGCTGCGGCTACGCGACATCGGGGGCATCATCGTGATCGACTTCATCGACATGGAGTCCCAGGAGAACCGCAGGCGGGTTCTGCACGAACTGAGAACCCACCTGGGACGCGACCGCGCCCGGACCCGCACCTGGGAGGTGTCCGAACTGGGCCTGATCGAGATGACCCGGCAGCGTGTGCGCCCGTCGATCCTGCAGTCGCTGACCCAGCCCTGCGCGATCTGCGAGGGCAGCGGCCACATCTGGACCGCGCCCACCCTGGTGCGCGAGATCGAGCGGTCGGTCAGCCGGGCCGGGCTCGATTCGAGAGAGCGCCAGATCCTGATCCGCGTGCATCCGCAGGTGGCTCTGCAGATCATGGAGTTCGAACCCCGGTTCGTCAGGAAGCTCGCTCAACGGACCCGCCTGCGGCTGGACATGCGCGACGATCCCCTCCTGCGGCCGGACGAATACAGACTGCTGTCCGGACGGGCGGGAGAGGACGTCACGGACAGGTACCGGACCGTGTAGCCCGCTTGCAGTCCAGGTAGCCGGTTGCGCGGGATCGACGCGATGCCGCCTCGGGGAGCGTCCTGCCCTTCCTCGCCGCCGGCTCGCTCCGGAGATGCGCAACGGATTCGGGCGCCGTACCTTGTGGTCGTCCGCCCTACGTGACCCGGCCAGTCCGGGGACCGGGAGTGCCAATGAACAGTCCGAGGGTCGATTGACACCTTTTCTTCCATTCCCAACGCGGCACCTGCAGCCGCTCCGGAGAGTGCCGTCTCACGCAATGATCGCGGCGGGCATCCCGATGGGGATGTTGTCGCTTGCGGCTCCCCTGGCCGCCCAGCTCCAGCCGGGCAGCGTCGGCGCCGAGCTGGCCGACGCCTCCGGCGAGGCGATCTACGCGGCGTCGTGCGCGAACTGCCACGGGCTCGACGGGACCGGCCTCGCCCCCTCGCTGGTCGCCTTCGAGGAGGAACTGCCCGATTTCTCGGACTGCGATTTCGCCGCCCGCGAACCCGACGCCGACTGGATCGCCGTGGCCCACGAAGGCGGTCCGGTCCGCGGGTTCAGCGAAATGATGCCGGCGTTCCGGGGCGCGCTCACCGAGGAGCAGCTCGGCCGCGTGATGGGTTACATCCGCACCCTGTGCACCGACCCGAACTGGCCGCGGGGCGAACTCAACCTGCCTCGGGCGCTGCTCACCGAGAAGGCCTACCCCGAGGACGAGTGGGTGGCGGAGGTCGGTGTGGACCTCGAGGAGGGGGGCGGGGTTGTGGGCACGTACGTGTGGGAACAGCGCTTCGGGCCGCGCAGCCAGTTCGAAGTGGCGATCCCGTACGGTTGGCGGAGGGAGAGGGGTGGGGAGGAGGGCGGCGGCCACGGGATCGGGGACCTGGTACTGGCGGTCAAGCATGCGCTGTACCACGACCTCGCCGCGGGCACCATCGTCTCGGTGATGGGCGAGGTGATTCTCCCCACGGGTGATCACAAGGCGGGGCTGGGCGCCCCGGGCGGCGCGTTGGAGGCCTTCCTCTCGATCGGCCGGATCCTCCCCTCCGACGCCTTCCTGCAGGCCCAGGCCGGCGCGGCGATGCCCCTGTACGACGACGCGGCGGGGGAAGGGTTCGGGCGCATCCTGCTTGGCAGGACCTGGACCGAGGGGAAGTGGGGGCGCGCCTGGTCCCCGATGCTGGAAGTGCAGGCCAAACGCGACCTTGAAGCAGGAGCCGGGACGAACATCGACCTGGTGCCCCAGATTCAGGTATCCCTCAACACCCGCCAACACGTGCTGGTCAACGTCGGGGTTCTCGTCCCGGCCGGACGGGAAGCCGGCGAACGTCCTCCCATTCGCCTTCTGGCCTATCTCCTCCTCGACTGGTTCGACGGCGGATTCTTCGAGGGATGGTGATCGTGGCTCGCTCCCGCGCCCCGATCGCCGGGCTCGTTGCCGCGTGCGCGCTTGCGGGCAGCCTGCTGATCGCAACGTGCGGCCCGGTGCTCGACGCACCACGCCCCGGCGCGGCAGGGTCCGGCCTCGCTTCACCCGGCCCCTCCCCGCCCGCACGGATGACTGCCCCGCCCTCACCCGCCGACAACTTCCACACCGCCGACCGCTGCATCGCCTGCCACAAGGGTGTCTCCGCCCGGGACGGCACCGATGTCTCGATCGGCTTCGACTGGCGCGCCTCGATGATGGCCAACAGCGCCCGCGATCCGTACTTCCAGGCCGCCGTGCGGCGCGAGATCATGGACCATCCCGGGGCGGCTTCCGAGATCGAAGCGGAGTGCTCGCGGTGCCACATGCCGATGGCCAGCGTGGCGGCCATGCAGGCGGGGCAGGGGGGCGGCGTCTTCGTCAACCTCCCGATCGGCGACGCCGAGGGACCCTGGGCGGACCTGGCGGCCGACGGCGTCTCCTGCTCGTTGTGCCACCAGATCCGGCCGGACGGGCTGGGCCGCGAGGAGACCTTCACGGCCCGCTTCAGCGTCTCACCCGAGACGCCGGCCGACGGCCGTCCCGTCTTCGGCCCGTTCGAGCCCGACGAGGGCGGCTCCGGGATCATGCATTCGGCCACCGGGTTCCGACCCGCGCTCGGAGAGCACGTCACCTCCTCCGGCCTGTGCGCCTCCTGCCACACGGTCATCACGCACGCCGTGGGACCCGACGGGCCCGGCCCCGCGTTTCCCGAACAGTCCCCCTTCCTCGAGTGGCAGGCGAGCATCTACGCGGACGGCGCCGAGCGCGAGCAGAGCTGCCAGGACTGCCACATGCCCGAGGTCGGCGGTGATGTCCCCGTCACGCGGGTCCTGGGCCGCGCCCGTCCCGAGGTCTCGCGGCACGTGTTTCGCGGCGGCAACTTCTTCATGCTGCGGATGCTGAACCGGTACCGCGACGAACTCGGTGTGACCGCGCTGCCCCAGGAGATGGAGCTCGCGGCCGGCCGCACCGCCGACCACCTCCGCACCGCCACCGCCACCGTCGAGATCGGCGGCGTGGGGATCGGCGGGGAACGGCTCGAGGCCACCGTGACCGTGCGCAACCTCGCCGGGCACAAATTTCCCACCGCCTACCCTTCGCGCCGGGCATGGCTGCGGTTCGCCGTTACGGACACCTGGGGAGAGCGGGTGTTCGAATCGGGGGCCTTCTCACCGGACGGCCGCGTCATCGGCGACAACCACGACGCGGACGGCTCAAGCTACGAACCGCACTACACCGTGATCACGTCGCCGGATCAGGTGCAGGTCTACCAGGCCGTCATGGCGGACGGGGGAGGGGCGGTCACAACCGGTCTCATGTCGGCGCACGAGTGGGTCAAGGACAACCGCATTCTCCCCGAGGGCTTCGATCCCGCGCGCGCCGACGCACGCGTGCGGTCCGTCGGCATCGCGGCGGGCGATCCCGACTTCGAGGCCGGCTCCGACCGCGTGCACTACACGGTCCCGATCGACCCGGGCGACGGCCCCTTCACGCTGGAGGCCGAACTCTGGTTCCAGCCGGTCGGGTACCGCTGGGCCGAGAACCTGGCGGCGTACGACGCGGCCGAGACCCGGCGTTTCCTGCGCTACTACCGGGAGATGGCCCACGCTTCGGCGATCCGGGTGGCGCGGGACTCCGCGGAGGTGCGTTAGGAATCCACGGGCTCCCGGGCGGCGGAAACCCGAAGCGGACATTTCACGTGCTCCGAAAACCGGACACTCCATTTGCTCCGACACGCCCCGACAATTCCCCCCGACAATTCCCGTTGACACCCGTCAGCGCTATGGATATCATTCCATGCTGTAGTTTTTCCGGCCGACCTCGCGAACCCGTTTTCGCGGGGCGGCTTCGTTACGCAGGGCATGGGGATTCCGTGACGACCACAATCACTCCGAGGAAAGAGGACATCCACCGCAGCTGGTGGGTCGTCGATGCAGAGGGCAAGCCGCTGGGCCGGCTCGCCACCGAGGTCGCCCGCATCCTGCGTGGCAAGCACAAGCCGATCTACACGCCCCACCTCGACACGGGCGACCACGTGATCGTCGTCAACGCGTCGAAGGTGGTGCTGACCGGCCGCAAGGCGGAGCAGAAGACCTACTTCCGCCACTCCGGCTACATGGGCGGGGACAAGCACATCCCCTTCAAGAGGATGCTGGAGCGGTTCCCGGACAGGGTGATCGAGCTGGCTGTAAAGGGGATGTTGCCCAAGAACAAGCTGGGACGGAGCATGCGCCGCAAGCTCCGGGTCTACCCCGATGCGGCGCACCCGCATCAGGCCCAGGGTCCCAGGCCCCTTGAAATCTGACCCGCGCGAGGAGACGCATGCCCGCTGAAGTACCGATCCAGGCCGTTGGACGCCGGAAGACCAGTGTAGCACGGGTCTCCCTGCGCCCGGGCGGCGGCCGCTGGTCCGTCAACGGACGGACGCCCGAGGACTATTTCCCCCGTCCCGCCCACCGGGTCCGAATCGAGGATCCGTTGCGCGTCGCCGACGCGGAGGGGCGCTTCGATGTCGTGGCCCGGGTTCGCGGGGGCGGCCTGACCGGCCAGGCGGACGCGATCCGGATGGGTCTGGCGAGGGCGCTGTTGAGCCACGACGAGGAGTTGCGGGCACCGCTCCGGGAGAACGGGATGTTGACCCGGGATCCCCGCAAGGTCGAGCGGAAGAAGCCGGGCCGACCCAAGGCGCGGAAGCGTTTCCAGTTCAGCAAGCGATAGGCGACCCACTTTCATGAATCCTGCCGAAGACAACGTCGGGCTGACCGACCTGCTGGATGCCGGTGTCCATTTCGGACACCAGACCAGACGCTGGAACCCCAAGATGCGCCCCTACATCTTCGGAGAGCGCAACGGGATCCACATCATCGACCTCCGCAAGACCCTCGACCGGCTGGAACAGGCGTGCGAGGCGGTGCGCAGGGTCGTGCTCAAGGGCGAGAGGGTGCTCTTCCTTTCCACCAAGCGGCAGCTGCGCCAGGTCATCGAGGAAGAGGCCGAGCGCTGCGGCGCACTCTACGTCACCGAGCGCTGGCTCGGAGGAATGCTCACCAACTTCCAGACCATCCGCCGCCAGATACGCCGCATGAAGGAGCTCGCGCGCGGCCAGGAAGAGAATGCCTTCGAGTTCTATACCAAGAAGGAGCGCCTGCTGCTCGAGCGGGAGCGCGTGAAGCTGGAGAAGTACTTCATCGGGCTGCGCGACATGGTCCGGTTGCCGGGCGCCATCTTCGTCGTGGACGCCCGCCGCGAGATCATCGGCGTGCGCGAGGCGCACCGGCTCGGGATTCCGGTCATCGCGATCGCGGACACCAATGTGGACCCGTCGCTCATCGACTACCCGATCCCCGGCAACGACGACGCCATCCGTTCCGTCAGCCTGATCGCCGGCCGGATTGCCGAGACGATCCGGATCGCACGGCGCGAGGTCCCCGACGAACAGCTCAGACGGCAGGCCGACCTCGGGGCGACGACCTACTCCACCGAAACCGGCGAAAAGACCGCCGATACGCGCGAGTTCCGGCCCCGCCCGCGGAAGCGGCGCCCCCGGCCCGAAGCGATTGCGCAGGTGCGTAAGGCGGGAGAGGGCGAAGGGGCGCCCAAGGGTCCCCGCCGCCGGGAGCCGGCGTCGAAGGACGAATCCGGGTAGCAGCCGGTGGAAATCCCCGTTGCTTTCGGGGCGGCGACGCGTCCGCGCCGGACACACGGACTCACTCGGCGTAACGTAATTCACACATTACAAAATGTAATGTATACTTTACTTTTTTTCCTGATTCAACCCAGGCGCCTCGGACGCGAGGCACGGAATTGTACACGATGAAAATCGGAGCGAAGGTCGTCAAGGAACTCCGCGACCGGACCGGGGCGGGGATGATGGACTGCAAGAGGGCGCTGGAGGCCACCGGCGCCGATATCGAGGCCGCCATCGACCTGCTGCGCAGCAAGGGCGAGGCGAAGGCCGCCAAGCGGGCCGCACGGGCCGCCAACGAGGGCACGGTCACCAGCTACATTCACCACGGCGGGCGCATCGGCGTCCTGGTGGAGCTGAACTGCGAGACGGACTTCGTGGCCAACACCGACGGATTCCGGACCCTGGCCCGGGACATCGCCATGCACGTGGCCGCCTCGGATCCGATCGCCGTCGCCGCCGAGGACGTGGACGCGGCGGTCGTGGAACGGGAACGCAAGGTCTTCATGGAACAGGTGGCCCTGGAGGGGAAGCCGGAGCACATCCGCGACCGGATCGTCGATGGCAAGCTGGCCAAGTTCTACCGGGAACGGGTGCTGCTGGAACAGGCGTACGTGAAGGATCCGGACCGCAGTGTCGGCGAACTCATCACCGAAGTCGCGGCCCGCACCGGAGAGAAGATCAGGGTGGCGCGGTTCTCCCGCTTCCAGGTCGGGGGCTGAGGGGCCCCCGTGCCGGGCCGCGGTTCCGGGAGCGGCAAGGCGTCCGCCGCCGGTGACCGGCGGAGTTCGGGCTACGATCGCGTCATCCTGAAGCTGTCGGGAGAGGCGCTCGCCGGGCAGCGCGGCTTCGGGATCGACCCGAGGGTCGTGGACGACATCACGGACGAGATCCGGGCGATTCACGATGTCGGCGTCTCGCTCGGGCTCGTGATCGGGGGCGGGAACATCGTCCGCGGGGCCATCGCCAGCGAGCGCGGGATGGATCGCGTTTCGGCGGACTACATGGGCATGCTGGCCACGATCATGAACGCGCTGGCCGTGCAGGACCTGCTCGAGAAGAAGGGGATCGACACGCGGGTCATGACGGCCATCAGGATGCCGCAGCTGGCCGAGCCCTACATCCGCCGCCGCGCGGTGCGGCACCTCGAGAAGGGAAGGATCGTGATCTTCGCCGGAGGGACGGGCAACCCCTACTTCTCCACCGACACGGCCGCGGTGCTCAGGGCCATCGAGATGAACGCCGACGTGGTCATCAAGGCGACCAAGGTGAAGGGTGTGTACACGGCCGATCCCGCCAGCGATCCGGACGCCCGGTTCATTCCCGACATTACCTTTCACGAAGTCGTCGCCCGCGACCTCCGCGTCATGGATGCGGCAGCGGTCTCCCTTTGCCGGGAGAACGACCTGCCGATTATCGTCCTGAATCTGGACGACAGGGGTGCGGTGCACCGGGCGATCCGCGGGAAGCACGTCGGAACGCTGGTATCTTGAACGCATCCGACATGAACAACACGCCGCGGGGAGGTTGATCGCGGCGTCGAGCGGCAGGAGAGCAACGTGGAAGTATTGGACGAAACCAGAACCAGAATGGACGAGGCCGTGGATGCGGTCCGGCGCGAGTTCGCGTCGGTTCGAACGGGCAAGGCCGTTCCGACAATCCTCGACGGCGTGTGGGTGGAGGCCTACGGGGGCCGGATGCCGCTCAACCAGGTGGCGACCGTCTCCGCCCCGGACGCGACGCTGCTGGCGGTCCAGCCCTTCGACCCCTCGGTGATCGAAGCGATCGAAAAGGCCATCCTGTCCGCGGGGCTCGGTCTCAATCCTTCCAACGACGGGACCCTGATCCGCGTGCCGATTCCTCCGCTGAACGAGGAGCGGCGCAGGGAGTACGTTCGCCTGCTGCACAAGATGGCGGAAGAGGGCAGGATCTCGATCCGGCACGCGCGCCACGCGGCCAACGACTTCGTCAAGCTGATGCTCAAGGAGCACGAGATCGGCAAGGACGAGGCCCACCGCCTGATGAACGAGGTGCAGAAGGTCACGGACGAGCATGTTCGCAGGATCGAGGAACTGCTCGGCGCCAAGGAGAAGGAGGTGATGGCGATCTGACCGCCGCCGGCCCGCGGCTACCCCCTCGCGCGGGTTTGGCCACGGACCGCCAGGTCGCCGTCCCGCCCGGGTCATGCCGTCCGAGCCGCTCGACCGGATCCTGATGAGCCCACACGTGCCGCGCCATGTGGCGATCATCATGGACGGCAACGGCCGCTGGGCCCGCAAGAGGGGTCTCCCGAGACACGCGGGGCACTGGGAGGGGATGGCCGCGGTCCGCGAAGCCATCGAGGGCGCCTGCGCCACCGGAGTCGAAATCCTCACGCTCTTCGCGTTCTCCACCGAGAACTGGAAGCGGCCCCGCAGCGAAATCGACGCGCTCATGCGCCTGCTGCAGGTGTACGCCGAGAAGGAGCGGGACCGGCTGGCCCGGGCGGGCGTGGAGGCCCGGATCCTGGGTGAGGTCGAGCGGCTTGACCCGGCCGCGCGCGACGCCGCAAGGCAGATCGAGGAGGCGACCCGCGGCGGCGCGGTCCTGCGACTCAACCTGATGGTGTCGTACGGCGCCAGGGAGGAGCTCGTGCGCGCGGCGCGGTCCCTGTGCGAACAGGCCAGGGACGGCACGCTGGATCCGGAGTCGATCGACGAGGAGGCCTTCGAGGGCGCCCTGTTCACCGCCGGTCTTCCGGACCCCGACCTTCTCATTCGGACCTCCGGCGAGTTTCGCCTCAGCAACTTCATGCTCTGGCAGCTGGCCTACACCGAACTGTACATCACCCCGAGCCTCTGGCCGGACTTCACCCGGGACGACCTCTTCGCCGCGATCCTGGACTACCAGCAGCGGGAACGCCGCTTCGGCCGGGTTGCCGCCGGGTGACTCCCGACGCCGCGTGAAGATGTCGAGCGAACTGAGGGCCCGGGTGCTGGTCGCGGCGGCGGGAATCCCGCTGGCGATCCTGCTGATCCACCTGGGCGAATGGTATCTGGGTGGGCTACTGATGGCCGCGGCGGCGATCGGAGCACACGAGTTCCACTCGCTGGCATCGGCCGGGGGCGCGCGTCCCGTGCGCTCGCTGGCACTGGCGGCTTCACCGCTCCTGGTCCTGCTGGCGGTCCACGACCCCGTCTTTGCGGCCTGGAGCGGCCGGGCCATGACGCTCGTCGTCATCCTCCTGCTGCTGACGGCCTGTACGGTGGTGTTCTCGCGGAGGATCGAGGAGAAGCCGCTTCTCTCGGTTTCGGCCACCCTGCTCGGCGCGCTCTACACGGGCGGCACGCTGTCCTTCGCGGTCCTTCTGCGGCACCTGCCCGAAACCATGGGGACGGTGCCTGCGCAACGGTGGGAAGGCACTCTGCTCGTACTCCTGCCCATCGCGGTCACCTGGGCCGGCGACAGCGCGGCCTTCTTTGTGGGCCGGAGCATCGGCAAGACCCGCCTGGCGCCCCGCGTCAGCCCGGGCAAGACGGTGGAAGGGGGTGTCGGGGGACTGGCCGCATCCGTGGCCATGGGCGTGGTGGCGGGATTCGTGCTGGACGACTACGGCACCGTTCCCGTGACGCCGCTCACGGGGGGCGTGATCGGTCTCGTGCTCGGGGTGGCCGCCCAGGTGGGCGACCTTGCCGAATCCGTCCTCAAGCGGGAAGCGGGGGTGAAGGACTCGGGGGCGATCCTTCCGGGACACGGCGGAGTGCTGGACCGGCTGGACGCGCTCTTCTTCACCGTGCCGCTGGCGTACGGGCTGCTCATCGTGACCCGCCAGCTGTCGTGACCGGAGTCGCCGTGCTGGGGGCCACGGGTTCCGTGGGACTTTCAACCCTGGCCGTGATCCGCAGGCACCCCGGCCGGTTCAGGGTCGCCGCCATGTCCGGCCACCGCTCCGTCGGGAGGCTGGAACGGCTGGCCGCCGAATTCGGGGCGCGGGAAATCGCGGTGGCCGACCCCGCGGCATTGAGCGACCGTCCCGATCTGACGGCGGCGGGCTGGCGCGGCGGTCCCGGGGGCGTGGCGGAACTCGCCGCGTTGCCCGGCGTGGATGTCGTGGTGAACGCGGTGGTGGGCGCGGCCGGACTCCCGCCGACTCTGGCAGCGCTGGGGGCCGGCAAGCGGTGTGCACTGGCCAACAAGGAGTCGCTCGTCGCGGCCGGGAGACTTGTGCTGGAAGCCGCCCGCGAGGGAGGAGGAGAGCTCGTACCGGTCGACAGCGAGCACTCCGCGATCCTGCAGTGCATCGGATCGGCGCGGCCGGAGGAGGTTCACCGCCTGATCCTGACCGCCAGCGGCGGGCCCTTTCGGGAGACCGGCGCCGAAGCGCTGAAGGAGGTCACGGCGTCGATGGCACTGAGGCATCCCACCTGGGACATGGGCGCGAAGATCACGATCGATTCGGCAACGCTCGCCAACAAGGCGCTGGAGGTGATCGAGGCGCACTTCCTCTACGGCCTGCCCTACGAGCGCATCGAGGTCGTGGTGCATCCGTCCTCGATCGTCCACTCCTTCGTCGAGTTCGTCGACGGCTCCGTCCTGTCGCAGATGGGCGTGCCGACCATGGAGCTGCCCATACTTCACGCGCTCACCTGGCCGCGCAGGCCTCCGGATCCCGTGCTGCGCGGCTTCGATCCGGTCGAACTCTCGCCTCTGGTCTTCGAGCCGGTCGACGAGGTTCGCTTCCCGCTCTTTCGCCTGGGCGTGAACGCGGGCCGGGCGGGAGGCGCCGCCCCGGCCGTCTTCAACGCGGCGAACGAGGTCGCCGTTGAAGCCTTTTTGACAGGCAGGGTTACCTTTTTTGGCATGGCGGAAGTCGTGGAGGCCGTCCTCGAGGCGCTGGAGGGACGGCCCGCGTGCAACATCGGGGAGGTATTGCAGGTGGACCAGGCCGCGAGGCGCCTCGCGGCCGCGGAAGTCGAAAGGATCGGTGCATGACAATCCTGGCCTTGATCGTCCTCCTTGGCGTTCTGATCCTGGTGCACGAACTCGGGCACTTCTGGGCCGCCAAGTCCGTGGGAATCGGGGTGGAGCGGTTCTCCATCGGCCTGGGCCCGCGCATCCTGGGGTTTGAGCGGGGGGGAACCGAGTACGTCATTTCCGCCATTCCGCTGGGCGGGTACGTGAAGATGCAGGGGATGGACGACGAGGTCATGGAGCACATCGAGGGAGGCGGATCCGAGGCGGCGAAGGAGAGCCGCACCCCGCCACGGCGCGATTCCCGGTCGCGGGCGCGCTCCGGGCGCTCTTCCGGGGCCGCCGGGGAACCCCGTTCCTCGGATTTCGACGCCCAGCCGCTCCTGGCGCGAGCCTTCGTCATCTCGGCGGGGGTCATCATGAACATGGTCTTCGCCTTTTTCCTCTACACGCTGGTGGCGGCCGCCTGGGGCGTCCGGGAGCTGGCGACCACCCGGGTCATGGCCGTGGACGAGGCCTCCCTGCCCGCGGGTACCGAGGCGCTGGCGGGAATCACCCCCGGTGCCGATATCTCGCGGGTGGGCGAAGTCGAGCCGGAATCGTGGGGAGATGTCCAGCGCGCATTCCTCGAAGGCCCCGCGGGTCCCCTCACGCTTGCCACCGAGTCTCCATCCGGCACCTTCGATATCGTGGTGCCGGACGGCGAGGACGAGCGCCGGGACCTGGTGGGCGCGGTGTGGTACTGGATCGACCCCGTCGTGGGCGCTCTCACACCCGGCGGCCCCGCCGCGGGTGCTTCGATCGAGCGGGGAGACCGGATCACCAGTGTGGACGGGGCTCCCGTGCGGAGCTGGGCGGATATCACCCGGGAGGTGGGATCCCGGCCGGGAGAGACCGTGGAAATCGGCCTGCTCCGGGACGAAGCCGCACTCGTCCGCATCGTGGAGCTCGACGATATCGAGGGTGAGGAGAGCGGGGAGCGGACAGGAAGGATCGGGATCGAGGTTTCCCCGCCCGAGACTCGAACCACCTCCGTCGGCTTCGGCGAGGCCATAGCGCTCGGATGGGCGCAGACGTACGGCTTCACCCTTCGCATCCTGGGCTTCCTGCGGGACCTCGTCACCCTGGACGCGTCACCGCGGTCGGTCGGTTCGATCGGCACGATCGCGGTGGTGGCGGGTGAGCGGGCCGCCGAGGGGCTCCCGGCCTTCCTGGATTTCATGGCCCTTTTCAGCATCAACCTGGCCATTCTGAACATGCTTCCCATCCCCATACTCGACGGGGGCCACATGGTCTTCCTCGCGATCGAGCTGGTGAGGGGCCGGAAGCTGTCGGTGAAGCAGCGGCTGCGCTGGAGCCAGGCCGGACTGGTCTTCGTGATCCTCATCATGGTCTGGGCGCTCGGCAACGACGCGCTGCGCTTCCTCGGACTGTAGCGGCCGGTGGAGCGACCCCGGTAGCACAGGGCTCGCCGCGCCCGCGGTCACAGGAACGAAAGCTGCCGGGGGCCCGCGCGCTCGCGGAGCACGGCCAGGTCCATGAGGGGCGTGGGCCGGTCGGGCGGGGCCACCTCGACCAACCCGCCGAACCCCGTTGCCGCGAGCGCGCTCTCCATCGTGCTCCTGGCCAACCGGGGCGTGTTCGATTCCTCGGACAAGTGAGCCAGCACGACGACCGTCAGCTTCGGGCTCAGCAGTTCGTAGACCAGACGGGCGGCCGCCTGGTTCGACAGGTGTCCGTGGCTCGAGGCGATTCTGGCCTTGACCGAGGCCGGATAGCCGGTGGCCCAAAGCATCGATTCGTCGTGGTTCGATTCGACGATCAGGGCGTCGCATCCGCGCAGGGCGTGCCTGACCTGGAGGGTCGGGCGTCCCAGGTCGGTGGCGATTCCGAGCCGCAGGCCGCTCGCGGGCTCCCGCACCGCCACCGCCACCGGGTCGACCGCGTCGTGGACGGTGATGAAGGGATCGACCTCCAGTTCGTCCACCTCGACCGTGAAGCCGGCGCGGTAGGTACGGACCTCCTCGCCCCCCCGCAACAGCCTGGCACAGGCGCCGAGAGTGCGCTCGGTCATCATCAGCGGCGTGCCGTGCGCCCGGGCGAAGACGCCCGCACCGCGTGTGTGGTCCGCGTGCTCGTGGGTCACGAGAATGGCCGAGACCTCGGCCGGCTCCACGCCGATGGCGGCCAGCCGGCTGGTCAGCTCGCGCCCGCTGAATCCCGCGTCGACAAGCAGGCGGGTCCGACCGGAGGCGATCAGGGTCGCGTTGCCGCGACTGCCGCTGCCGAGTACCGAGAAGCGCACCGCTCAGCGGTCCGCGGATGAAGCCGGCGGGGCACCGATCGCTTCCACGGGCTCTCTTTCCACGGGCCGCCGGCGCTACCCGGATCGTAGCGGCGCCGTGTCCGCGAAGGCCCGCCGGTACAGGCGGCGGGTTCGAGCCGTGAGCTCGACGCCGCGCCGCGCCATGGCCCGGGCCGCGGTCCCGAGGAACCCGTCAATCTCATGATCCACAAGTCCGCCGGGGCCTCCCCACGAAAACGGCGGCACATCTCTCGGCATCATGCCCCCCCCGAAGAGGTTCGCCCCCGCACCGACGGTGGCGCCCGTGTCGAGGAGCGTGCCGATCCCGGTGCGGACATGGTCGCCGAGCAGACATCCGGCCTTGGTCAGACCGGTGTCGATCGTGGTCCCGGCCGCTGCCGCCCGCACCGTACCGAAGGTGTTCTTCAGGTCGGAGTTGCTGGTCATCGCGCCCAGGTTCACCCACTTGCCCACCACCGAGTGTCCCAGGAAGCCGTCGTGGGCCTTGTTCGCGAACCCCAGAATCACGCTCGCCTCGACCTCGCCCCGCACCTTGCAGACGGGCCCGATGCCGACGTTCTCGAGCACGCCGCCCAGCACCGTCGACCGGCGGCCGATGTACGCCGGCCCCGCAAGCCGGCACGGGGCCTGCACACTCGCACCGGCGTCCACGATCACGGGACCGTTTCGCGTGTCGAGGACGGCTCCCGGCTCGACAATCGCGCGTTCGCCCACGCTGACGCCCCCCCTGCCGATCCGGTGAACCCCCGGGGGCACCTCCTCGTGCGGGAATCTCACGCCGTCGGCCCGTAGGCGGTCCCCGTTCTTCGCCATGAGTTCCCACGCCGATCGGAGAAGCGTCCCGTCGAGGCCGGTTTCCGGCCAGTCCGGCCACTCCCCATCCTGGATCGATGCAGGGAACTCCGTCCCGTCCGGGACCCAGATGCCGACCGGTTCCGCCTGTTTCGTTGTGAGCAGAGCGGGCCGGCGAAAAGAGATGTCTCGCGCGTCGCAGGCGAACCGGCCGGACAGAATGAGTCGATCCCCGTCGTTCCCGACGCTGTCCGGGGTCACGCAGCGGGGTGCGCCGGGCTCATCGAAGTCAAGGAGGGCGTCTCCGGCAAGGTGGCCCTCGCACTTCAGTCCCCACACGCGTTCCACGCGGGCGCGCAGCGTCTCCGTGCCGAAAAGGAGTTCGCCGGCCGGGCGTGTCACCGTGAAGGGATGCCAATCGCGGGCCACCGCGTCGTCGAAGAGGAAGAGACGCGCAGGCATCAACCGGACACCGGATCGCGCCCGTGGCCGGAACCCGGTTCAAGCAGGTGCCGGGGCAGATCGCGCAGGTAGTCCTTCAGCCGGGGCGACTCGGAGCGCGGCATGACCAGCGTGACGTGCTCCGTCTGCACGACGAGCAGATCTTCCACACCCAGCAGCGCCAGGCGTCCACTTGCCGCCACCGCGATGTTGCCCCCCGATCCGGACAGGTGAACTTCGCCCTCGCACACGTTGCCGTCTTCGTCGGCGAACCGGTTGCGTGCCAGCGCCTCCCAGCTTCCGACATCGTCCCAGCGAAAGCCGGCATCGATGCAGGCGACCCTTCCGCTTCGCTCCAGGACCGCTTTGTCGACGCTGATCCTTGCGGTCTCCTCGAAGAAGGCGGCGGGATCTCCGTCTTCGAGGTGCGTGAGCGCGTTGGCCACCTCGGGCGCGCATCGCTCCAGTTCACGCAGGAACACGCCGGCCGCCCACACGAAGATTCCCGTGTTCCAGCGGTAGCCCTCGTCGATGTACCGGGCGGCCGCGGCGGGATCGGGTTTCTCCACGAAGGCGCCGACCCGGTATGCGCGATGCCCCGCCGGAGCTTCCAGCTCTTCGCCGGGGCGGATGTAGCCGTAGCCGGTTTCGGGGCGGTCGGGCGCGACGGCCACGGTGAGCAGAAGCCGCTCCCGGCGCGCGATCTCGACGGCGGCGCCCAGGACGTCCCGGAAGGCCTGCACCGGTTCGATGATGTGATCGGAGTGGAGCGAAATCATGATCGCGCCGGGATCGCGCCGGTGGACTTCCCACGCGGCGCGGGCCAGCACCGGGCCGGTGCCCATCGGACGGGTCTCCACCAGGAAGGACTCGCGCCCGAGTCCGGTAGCGGCCTGAATGGGCGTCACGAGGCCTTCGCCGGCCAGGACCCGCACCTGCTCGGCTGCGACCAGGCCCCGTACGCGCTCGATCGTATCGGCGATCAGGGGCCGGGGGCTGGCCAGCGGCAACAGCTGTTTCGGGCGTTCGGGCGTGCTCAGGGGCCAGAACCTGTGTCCGGCGCCGCCCGCAAGGATCGTGACCCACACCGAGGCAGTCACGGTCGCGAACGACTTCCTGGCGCGGGATGGCGTCGGGACCCGGCGGATCGGGCCGCGAGCGGTGCGGCTGCCGTTTCACCCATGTAGTGTTCTCCGCATGCCTGGCCGCACGTTGGCAGGAATCCTCCCCGCATTCGGATTGCGATGCGAGCGCGCCGGATCGCCGCGCTCGACAGTCCACAATAGTAACGATAACGAGAGTTGACCCGAATGATCCGCGACGGGTAGATTGAGCCATGAAGATTCGCAATCTGGCGCTGGTGATCGCCGTCAGCACGGGCCTCCTCGCCTCGTGCGGTGACGACCCGTTCGCTCTCAACTGGGTCGAAGACCCCGACACGGTCGAGCTGTACGTCCTGTCGCGTCCCGAGACCAACCTGCTTTCGGCGTTCGACTTCTTCAGCCGCATCCCGAAGAGGCTGGAGGCCCCGACCACGGGCGACCTGTGGGACCTGACGGTGGACTACCGGGACGGGCAGTTCGTCTGGCTTCCCCCGGGCGCCCTGGGGATCACCTCGGACGCCGCCCTCGCGACCCTCGAGGGCCACACCTTCGACTCGGCCGAGGAAGCTCCCGCCGATACCGCGGCGTATGTGGGCGACGCCCCGATCCCGATCCGGTTCGACCCGATCTACGTCATCCGCACGCGGCGTCACCAGGGCACCTTCTCCGTGTGCAACTACTACGGGAAGATCGAGGTCCTCGAGACGGACACCATTGTCGGGACGGTCCGGTTCCAGTTCGATGTGAACCGCATCTGCAACAGCCGCGACCTCGTCCCGCCGGATTGACCGCTCATGGAGAAAGGCACCCCGGCGGGCCGGCGCCGATGCATCCGCGCGGGCATGTCCGCAGTCCGCTGACGGCCCGCGTGGTTCTCTGAAATGCTGGACATCAGGGTTTTGCGCCGTGATCCGGAGGGTGTTGGTGCGGCGTTGGCGCGGCGGGGGACGGATGGGATCGCCGGGGTGGTCATGGCTGTTGCCGGCCGGGATCGGACCCGGCGCGAGGCGCTGGGGCGCGTCAACGACCTGAAGGCGCTCAGGAACCGGGTCTCGAAGCGGATCGGCGAGGCGAAGCGGCAGGGGGGCGACGCGCAGGCCGAGATCGCGAGGATGCGCGAGGTCGGCGCGGAGATCGCGGAGCTCGACGCCCAGGTGGCGGCCGCCGATGCGTGGATCGCGGAGCAGCTCGCGGTCATCCCGAACCTGCCCGGCGAACGGGTGCCCACCGGCGGCGAGTCGGCCAACGAGATCGTGCGCGGATGGGGCACGCCGCCGCGATTCCCCTTCACCCCACGGCCCCACTGGGAACTGGGCGAGTCGCTGGGGATCCTCGACCTGGCTGCGGGCGTCCGGGTGTCGGGGTCCGGGTTCTTCGTGTTGCGGGGCAGGGGCGCCGCCCTGCAGAGAGGGCTCATCAACTGGATGATCGGCCTGCACGCGGCCGACCACGGCTACACCGAGCTCCGGGTCCCCTACCTGGTTCGCGAGAGTACCATGACGGGCACGGGACAGCTGCCCAAGTTCGCCGACGAGTCGTACGTGACGCCGCGCGACGGACTCTGGCTGATCCCGACGGCCGAGGTGCCGGTGACGAACATTCACCGGGGCGAGATCCTGCCCGCGGACACGCTGCCCCGCAAGTACGTGGCCTATTCGCCGTGTTTCCGGAGAGAAGCGGGCGCGGCGGGCAAGGACACCCGCGGGATGCTTCGGGTGCACCAGTTCGACAAGGTGGAGCTGGTACGCTTCGAGCAGCCGGAGGCGAGTGCCGCGGCCCTGGAGGAGCTGACGGGCCACGCGTGCCGCATTCTGGAACTGCTGGGGCTCACCTACCGGGTCGTGCTGCTCGCGTCCGGCGACCTCGGATTCTCGGCTTCGCTGACCTACGACCTGGAGGTCTGGGCGCCGGGCGTGGAACAGTGGCTCGAGGTTTCGAGCTGCTCGACCTTCACCGACTACCAGGCGCGGCGGGCCGGCATCCGGTTCCGCAGGTCGCAGGGTTCCGGCACCGAGTTCGTTCACACGCTGAACGGGTCCGCGCTGGCTCTGCCGCGGCTCATGGTGGCCCTGCTGGAGACCTTCCAGCAGGAGGACGGGTCGGTGCGGCTCCCCTCCGTTCTGGCTCCGGTGCTGGGCTTCGACGAGATCGGGCCGGGAGGGTGAGCCGCGTCGGCGGATCCCGGTCCGGTCCGGACGGACGGAGTCGATGAAGAGAGGGAAGGGTGCGCGCGCCGGCGCCAGGAGGCGGGATCCGCGTACCTGGCAGCTCGCTCTGGGCATCCTCTTCTTCGCGCTGCTGGTCTTCTACATGGTCTACACCGCCCAGATCGTGCGCTCCCGCCAGGCCGACGCCGAGATCTTCTCGCGCATCTACACCGAGGTGCAGAACGGGCTCACCAGCCAGGATCCCGGTGCCCCCGTGGCGGCCCTGACCAACCTGCAGCGCCTGATCCTCGAGCTCGGCGTGCCGTTTGTGGTCACCTCGGGCCCGGAGCGCAACTACTACGCCCACGCCAATCTCCCGTTCGACGTCTCCGATCCGCCCACACCCGGCGATACCGTGCGCATCCTTCGCTACGCCGACGAGCTGGATCTGCGCAACGAACCGGAGGGCGATCCCGCCAGCCAGCTGGTTCACTACGGAATCACGCCCGAGACGGCCCGGCTGCAGTGGATTCCCTTCCTCTGGGCCGCGGGGCTCCTGCTCACGGTCCTGCTCGCGGTCACCTTCTTCCGCTACCAGCGGCTCAGCGCCGCGGAGCAGGCGTGGACGGCGATGGCCCGGGAGCTGGCCCATCAGCTCGGCACGCCCATCAGCTCCCTTCAGGGATGGGTGGAGGTGCTGGGGCTGTCACGCGAGGCGCGTCCCGGCGACATGGGCCAGGCGGAGATCGCATCGGCCATCGGCGAGGACCTGGTTCGCCTGGAGCGGGTCAGCCGGCGCTTCGAACTGATCGGCCGGGATCCGGAGCTCAAGCGCGTTTCGCTGGGCGTGGTGATCGACGAACTGCGCAACTACATGAGGGCGAGGCTGCCCCGCCTGGGTCCGGGCGTCGCCCTCCACGTCGACGTTCCCGACGACCTTCCGGATGTGCAGGGCCACCAGGTTCTCCTGGCCTGGGCGCTGGAGAACGTCGTCAAGAACGCCCTGGACGCCATGGCGGGCACCGGCGGGTCCATCACCATTTCGGCCCGCGCGGCCGAGCGGCGCTGGGTCGTCGTGCGCATCCGCGATACGGGACCGGGCGTCCCGCTCGAGATCCGGGACCGGGTGTTCGACCCGGGCGTCAGCACGAAATCGGGGGGATGGGGCGTCGGTCTGACGCTCACGCGGAGAATCGTCGAGGGCGTCCACCGCGGGCGCATCGAGCTGCTGGACCGGGGCGAGCGCGGCGTTACGTTCCAGGCCCGGCTTCCGCGCGCGGCGGACGCGTGAAGGCTCCTTGCTCGAAGCCCTGAACCCCGAGCAGCGCCGCGCGGTCGAGCACTTCGAGGGCCCGTGCCTCGTCCTGGCCGGCGCGGGATCCGGGAAGACGCGCGTGCTCACCACCCGGGTGTGCCAACTGGTCATGGAGCACGGGGTGCCTGCCGACCGGATCCTGGCGGTCACCTTCACGAACAAGGCGGCGCAGGAGATGCGCGAGCGGGTCGTGTCGATGCTGGGCGGCGATCCGAAGGGCATCTGGATGAGCACCTTTCACGCCCTCGGCGCCCGCCTCATGCGGCGCCATGCGCCCGAACTGGGCTGGACCCGCGCCTTCACGATCCGCGACGCGGACCAGTCGCTCCGCGAGGTCAAAAAGGCACAAAAGAGCGTGGACATCGACCCGCTGCAGTGCTCCCCGCGCGCCGTCCGCGACCGCATCTCCGACGCGAAGAACCACCTGGTCGGCGTGGAGGAGTTCAGGGAGCGATACGGCAGCCAAGACCTCTTCCTGAGCCGCGTCGCCATCGTGTACGGTGCCTACCAGGAAGCGCTGAAGCGACAGGACGCGATGGACTTCGACGACCTCCTCGTCCTGCCGGTCCGTCTGTTCGAGAACAACCCCGAGCTGCTCGGCAGGTACCAGCGGCTCTTCTCCTTCATCCTCGTCGACGAGTACCAGGACACCAACCGGGCCCAGTTCAGGCTGCTGGAGCTGCTGGCCGCGGACCACGCCAACCTCATGGTGGTGGGCGACGACGACCAGAGCATCTACGGATGGCGGGGCGCGGACATCCGCAACATCCTCGACTTCGAGAAGAGCTTTCCGGGGGCGAAGGTGGTGCGGCTGGAGCAGAACTACCGCTCCACGCCGGTCATCCTGGACGCCGCCAACGTCGTGATCCGGCAGAACCTGGACCGCAAGGAAAAGACGATGCGGACGGACCTCGTGGGGGGCGCGCCCATCACCCTGGTCGAGGCGGCCAGCGAAGCCGACGAGGGCCGCTGGATCGTCGAGGAGATCGAGCGGCGGATGCTTTCGAACCCCGAGTTCGACCACCGCCATTTCGCGGTCCTCTACCGCACCAACGCCCAGTCGCGGGCGCTGGAGGACCGCTTCCGGCGGCGGGGCGTGCCCTACCAGATCGTGGGCGGTGTGCGTTTCTACGAGCGCCGCGAGATCCAGGATGTCCTGGCCTACCTGCGCCTGGTCGCGAACCCGCTTGACATGGACGCGTTCGACCGCGTGGTGAACTATCCGCGGCGCGGGATCGGGAAGACGTCGCTGGAACGGCTTGCCCGGTTCGCGCGGGAGTCGGGAACGGACCTGTTCGAGGCGGCGGGGCGGGCGGGGGAGGTTCCGGGGCTGCCTGCGGGGGCCCGGCGGGGGCTGGGGGAATTCGCGGGGCTGATCGGCGGGTATCGGGAAAGGGCCGGCCTGCTGACCGCGGGCGAGATCCTGGAGGAGCTGATCGAGGAACTCGACCTTGACGGGCGGTTGCGCTCCGAGGGGCCCGAGGGACGCGAGCGCGCGGAGAACGTGCTGGAGCTGATCGCGGCGGCCCGGGACTTCGAGGCGGAGCAGGTGATGGAGCTGGACGAGGACGACCGCGAGACCTTCACCGACCTCGATCTCTTCCTGCAGCATGTGGCGCTGGTCACGGATCTGGACTTCCATGACTCGGTGGCGGACGCGGTCACCCTCATGACGCTCCACAGCGCCAAGGGGCTGGAGTTCCCCGTGGTGTTCATCAGCGGACTGGAAGAGGGACTGTTTCCGCTGCTGCGCGCGTACGACGAGACGCGGCTGCTGGAAGAGGAGCGGCGCCTCTTCTACGTGGGCATCACCCGGGCCATGGACAGGCTGTACATGACCCATGCGCGGCGGCGGAGAAGGGCGGGGGAGACCATGTTCGGGCGTCTGTCCACGTTCGTTGGCGTGCTTGAGGACCGAGTGGAGACGAAGTCGACGGATCTGGTTTCGGGGGCCTGGACGGGGTATGGGCGGCGGGGGCGGGAGCCGGTGCGGCGGGACTCATCGCGTGCGCCCGGCGAACACGCCGGCGTGGTCGACGACGGGTCGGACTTCAACCAGGACCGGCCCCGGTACGTGAAGGGCGAGCGGGTCGTGCACCAGACCTTCGGCTCCGGGACGATCGTGGAGATTTCGGGATTCGGGCGGGATCTGAAGGTGGCGGTAGACTTTGACGGTGCGGGGAGGAAGAAGTTGTTGGTGCGGTATGCGGGGTTGGAGAGGGATTACTTCTAGTTTCCGGTCAGCGCCGGATGTCGACTGTGGTTGTATTTTTGTCAACTGCAGTTGTCTTTTGGAGCCGATGCCGGAGACGCTCAGTGGAGCGGTGGCTGGTGGTGGCCGGTTTTTCCCTGGACTTCCGCGAAATGAAGGGGGGCGCAGCGAGAGCGACGGAGAAGGGGCAGCCAGGAACGGCAAACCGGGCACGACTTTGCCAGAAACGCTTGAGGATCTTTGGATCTCGATGGCAGACAATAGCTTCCGAAGATACGCCGATCAACGTTCGGCGCAGGGAGGGCCTGCGGCCGTAGATCAATTTGTTTGCGTAGCCGTCGCTGGTTACGCAACAATGGAAGGCAAAGAGCAGTGTGACCTCCTACCGGAATACCTGGGTTGGTGCCCCGTGGTGGGAACCTTTCTTCACAACGATGTCGTAAAGAACCGACCCTATTACCCGCTCTTTGAACTCGTTCCCACAAACCCGGTTGAAGGATGCGACATCTTTTTCCTTAGCGTGGTCGAGGAAGACCGCTTTTCGCCGGACGACAACCTGGGCACGAACCGGATTCAATGGAACGAGAGTGACGTGTGGCAGTTCTTTGACGAAAACAACGATGATGACCCGGACCTCTCGGCCAAGGTAAGGTGGTAGGGTGATCCTTGCGCCCAACGGTGACGCCCGAGGACTGTCAATGTCGATCGGGTACATTGGGAAACGCCAACTGCGGCACGCCCACCCCTTGGCCCTCGTCGTTGCGGTCGCCCTGTCATCGTGGGCGAGCGCAGTCTTCGGCGTTTCCCAAGAGCCGCCCGCGGGTAACTGGAGCCTCAGGCTGGTAGACTGGGAATCCGATGCTCCACTGGCAGGGGTGCACCTGTCATTCCCGGACCTGTCCGAGAGCGGGGTGACCGATAGCCTGGGCGTTGCCTCCCTTGCGTCGGAAGCGGATCTTCTCCGGATCGTCGCAACCCGGGTCGGGTACGCCAGAATGGACACGGTGGTGGCACGGCCCGAGGACGGGACAATGGTCGAACTCCGTCTCACGCGCTCGACCATCGCCCTGCCCTCGCTCACCGTACAGGCGGTACGGTCCGGTACCGATTCCAGGCAGTTGGCCCGCCAGATGTTCGAGCGGGAGGTGGCGATCGGAGCGGTGGGGATGACCCGGACCGAAGTGCGCGCGGTGCCCGCCGTGGCCGAAACCGACGTGTTTCGCAGTCTGCAGTCCGTGTCGGGTGTTGCGAGCGTCAATGACTTCGGCGCGGAGCTGTTCGTGCGCGGTGGGAGCGCCGACCAGGTCGCAGTCCTCCTGGATGGCGCGCCGGTCTTTGGCCCGTATCACATGTTCGGGATGTTCGGCCTGTTCAATCCGGATGTCGTCGAGTCCGCCGAACTCTACAAGGGATCGATTCCGGCCCGGTATGGGGGCTCGCTCTCCGGCGTCGTCTCCGCCCGCCAACGTACGGGAGGGACAACGGGAACGCGGGTCAGCGGCGGCTTGAGCGGCGTGGGCCTGCGAGCCGCGCTGGACGGCCGCCTTCCCTCGTCGGACGGCCGATGGCTGGCGGCGGGGCGAAAGGCCACGATCGACTTGCCGGGCGTGGACGTCCCGTTCGCGTTCCACGATCTCAACCTGGGACTGCACCTCTATCCCTCCGAAGAACACCGAGTGGGGATCTCGGTGCTGGCTTCTGAAGACCGTTTCTCGTGGGACTTCCTCGGTGTGGGGGCATCGCTCCGGTCGGATTGGACCAACCTGGTTTCGTCCGTCATGTGGTCGTGGGTCAGGGGGAACCGAATCACCAGCGACGTGACAGGGTACTTCAGCCGGTACGAGGGCCGCATTGAAGTCGGAGCGGAGCAGTCCGGGCTGTCCACGCGCAACCGGATCGGTGCTGGTGGCGTGCGCGCCCAGATCGCGGTGCGCGGGGAAGCTACGGGTGTGCGTACGGGGTTGCTGGTGGAAGGTGGTCCGGTGAGTCTCCGAGGTTCGATGGCTCCGGGAGCCTATATGCAGGGTGAGACATCGGGTACCTTTCTGCACGCATCGGCTTTCGCGGAGGTTGAGCATTGGGTGGGCGCGCTGCGTCTGGCACCCGGGGTGCGGTTGGGAACCGAACGAAACAGCGCGGGGGTCTTCGCGGAGCCCCGCCTCTCCGCGCGGTATCACCTGGGTGCGTTCGCGATCAGCGGAAGCCTGGACCGCAGCGTCCAGTTCCTCTCGACGCTCCGGGACGACCGCCACGTCGTGCCGGGCGCGCCGATGTGGTTCCTGCGCGGCGAGGATCAACCAGTATCGGTGGCCGAGGGAATCAGTGCTTCGCTGGACTATTGGCGGGGTAGCGCGTGGACGGGATCGGCAACGGCGTGGACGCGCCGGTTCACCGATATCCCCAGTTGGCACCCGGAGTCCGTTCGTGACCTGTCGGCGCTTGAGTACCATGGCGGGAATGCCTACGGATGGGAGATGAGCCTCGAGAGGCATGGGGGACTCCTGCGCGGCTGGGTTTCCTACCAATACGCACGGATCAAGCTGCGCGACAACGAAGGGCAAGAGTACTGGCCGCGATGGGACAGACGGCACGAGATTGATGCCACCTTGAACCTGCAAGACCTGCGGTGCTTCAGCGCGTCGTTCCGGACAACGGTAGGGTCCGGCACGCCTTTCTGGTTTCCGGCCGGGAGGTTCCACGGGCTGCGCTACGATCCACGGCGTCCCGGACTGAATCCGGGCCATGATGACTTTCCGATCTTGTCGAACGTGCAGGGGCGGATGCCCTACTACGGCCGCGTCGACATCTCGGCCCGCTATGCTTTCCACTGGGGGAGTGTGGCGATCGTGCCCTTTGTCACGATCCCGAATCTTACCGGGCGGCAGAACGTGCTTACCTATGGTTCGGGCACAGGCGTAAACGAAGATCGGGTCTTGAGTCCCAGACACCAGCTCCCATTGTTCCCTTTCATCGGCGTCGACTTCCGGTACTGACGAATGCATCCCGGACCTCCTCCTGTCCGCCTCGTCCTCGCTGCTGGCGCCGTCGTGGCCGCGGCATGCGGTGATGTTTCCCACCCCGAGTTCCCGCGGTATCTTGACGACCGCCTGATCGTTTTCGCGGTTCTGAACCCCGATTCCACTGCACATCCCGTGCTGGTTTGGCCGGTGGATGAATCCGACCCGCTCACGGGAACCGCGGTCAGGGTGTATCGGGGCGAGGACGGAGACAGCGAGAGTGACTGGACTCTGATCACCGAGACCAGCAGCATCGCGGAGCTGGACCACTGTTTCGGATACGGCCGAGTCCTGATAGGCACACCCCAATGCCTGGTGCCGACCGCAGCCCTGGATGACGGCGGCAACTACCGTGTAGAGGTGTCCGGTGACGATCGTGCGACGGCCTCGGGTGTCACCTCTGCGGTCGGCTCCTTCCAGGTGAACACGGCGGTACTCTCGCGGAGCAGCGACCAGAATACGCTGTCTGCAGCCTGGACCGTCAGCCTCGCGACCCATCGGTATGTGGCGTCGTTGCGGCCGCATTCGGAAGAGGGCGTATTCGGTCTCGGGGGAGCGGGCTGGTACGTCGAGTTGGACGATACAACCGTTACGGCTCCAGTTCCCGACGATGCGATCAGGGACGCGGTTCAACCGCTGACCCTCGATGTCGCGGCCTTCGATAGGCATCTCCATTCGTTCATCACGAGCGGTAACGGGAATACGTCCTTCTCCGTCCCTCCCATCCAGAACGTGGTGGGCGGATTCGGGGTCGTCGGGTCGGTACGCTACCGGAGTCTGGCGGTTACCGAGAAGTAGTGTGTTGCAAGGTTGGGGGGTCCCTGGGACCGCAGTGTCGGCATCCAGGCCGTTCTACATGTGGCCACCCGCAGGAGGCGGGCGACGTTCGAGATCACATTCCTGCAGATTGGCCCTCGGCCGAATCATCGGCACCTGATTCCTCACCCCCCGCCGCCTCCTCCGCCTCGGCATCGTCTCCCTCATCACTCTGCCCCTCCGCCCCGCCACCACCC
>JAPPNO010000024.1 GCA_028873845.1 Gemmatimonadota bacterium
CGGGCGCGAGCTGGGTGTCGTTCCACCACGGGGGCGGGGTGGGGATCGGGGACTCGCTGCACGCTGGCCAGGTGCTGGTGGCCGATGGCACGGCTGAGATGCGCACAAGGATCGAGCGGGTGCTCACCAACGATCCGGGGCTGGGCGTGGCCCGGCATGCGGATGCGGGCTACGAGGAGGCGCTGGCGACGGCGCGGGCGAAGGGGATCAGGATTCCCGCGGGATGAGTGTCGGATGGCCCCGTCCGGCGGTCATCCTGTCGGGCGGCCGATCTCCAGCGCGCCGATGTCGTACCAATCGATGGCCCGCTCGGCGATTCCGTTGGGTCCGGGTTTCCGCTCGACCAGGGCCACCAGGGTCGACCCCATCAGGTCGTAACCCATCAGCCGGTCACGAATCCGGACCTTGGCGGCGTGATCGGTATCCACCCATATGTCGAAGTACGAGAAATCGTCGCGATCGAGGTTGGTTGCGACCCAAAGGCGATCCCGGTCGTCGAAGACCATGGCGCTGCCGCGAAGAAACCACGGCTTCGATGTTTCCCTGAAGGTCCGTTCGGACTCCGAAGACCCGGCGTCGGGCGGAGCCATCCCCGTCCAACCCGTCATGCGCCTGTTCGATTCGAGCTCGGCCGCAACATCGCGTTCGTTCGGCAACTCCTCGACATACGTTGGAGAATCGAAGACCGCGCCGTTTTGCGAATCGCGGTGATCCAGGAACACCAGTTTGCCCTCGCACTCCCACAACCCCATCAGGACCCATCCGCCTTGCGGCCTCGGGGGACCCGGCCTGAGGAGCGGGCACGCGGCGACCAGGTTTTCGACCCCCCGGGTCCACAGGACATGGCCCGTCTTCGCGTCCACCTCCATCAGGTCCACGGTAACTCTCCCTGGAAACCCGGGCATCAGCCCCCCTCGCCCGGAAGGTGGGGAGACGGAGAGAGGAAAATAGGAGGCAGAGTAGCCATGAATCGTGGACCCGAAATGAGCCTTGGGCAGGAAGAAGTCGGCGAGTGCCGACTCGAACAACAGGTTGCCCACCGCTTCGAACACCGACACCCGATTCAGGCCGTGGAACACCGCCAGCCGCCCCTCGCCGGCGCGCCGCAAGTCAACAAGCAACCGAAACTCACCCGGTCCTTCTCCTTCCGCCCCGAACCTTCCGACGAGTCTCCCATTGCGGTCAACGCAATGAACCTGTAGCTCGAAGGACTCGATTACGCATGCGGTGGTGTCGTCCGTCAGGGCGATCTCGTTGTTATGACTCAGCGGTGCGGAGGTCTCGGCGACCAGGGCCGGAAGGAAGAGGAGATCGTCAACGGGTTCAGGCTGGCAGGCGATCATCGAGGCCAGCGCGACGGTTGCCACCGCCCGGGAGCTGATGACCATTCGGAAAGGGCCTACATTCCTCCGCAGCGTTGTCTCATGCACCACGCGAACCGTTGACGCGCGACATCCTCGGACCCCCCCAGCTCCTTGTAAATCTTGGCCCGGAAGTGGCAGTCGAGGAAACATTTGTCGTACTCGACTGTCACCGTCACCTCCTGGGCGAGGACGGGAACCACGAACAGGACTGTGGCGACAAGCGCAGTGACCATGCGGGAACGGAATCGCGACGGATGGTGATTCATTGGGTGCCTCCCATTGGCTATGGGGTTGCCCCCCCGGGAGGTCTGTCCCCCCGGGAGGTCTGTCCCCCCGGGAGGATGTCGAATTGTTGATGCCTTCGTCCCGAAATGTCAAGTGCGGGCTCCCGTGTGTCGGGAGCAAATGGAATGTCCGGTTTTCGGAGCACGTGAAGTTAGCATTCGCCGAAGTCGTGCACGCCGCTACCTGTCCGGTTCGCCCACTTCGTATTGCCGACAGGGGGATGAAGCGGCCGATTGGCTAGCTCACGGCCGCCACCCCGTTACCCCCTCACCCCCACCCCTTCACCACCTCGCCGAACGCCCCGGCCACCCCCTCCTCACGCTCGTGACGCCCCCCCCTCACCACCCAGTTCCCGCCCACCATCACGTCGCGCACCGGGTTCTCGGTCCCTGAGAACACCCACGAATCGACCACGGCCGCCCCCTCGCGCCCCACCAGCGCCGGATGCCCGGCGTCCAGGACCACCACATCGGCCCGCCTGCCGATCTCCATTCGCCCTCCTTGCCAACCCAATGCCCGACACCCGCCCTCCCACGCGTGCGCCAACAGCGCGCCCCCGGCCCCGACCAGCACGCCGTCGCGCCCACCGCCCTCGGCCCCAGCCCGCCCCTCGGCCCCGGCCTGCCGGTCCGCACCCTCGGATTCGTTCCCCACGCCGCCCCCCCACCCCCCCCGCCTCTTCGTCACCAACCGCTGCCCATACTCCAGCAACCGCAGCTCTTCCACCGGACTCCGCGAAACATGGCTGTCCGTCCCGATCGCGAACCTTCCCCCCGCCCGCGCGAATTCGCCCAGCGGAAACAGCCCGTCCCCCAGGTTCGCCTCCGTCGTGGGACACAGCCCAACCACCGGCCCACACCCCGCCACCGCCGCGATCTCCTCCCGGTTGACCTGCGTCGCATGCACCAGGCACCACCGCTCGTCCACGGGAGCATTCGCCAGCAGCCATTCCACCGGCCGGGCCCCAACCGCCGCCACACACTGTCGCACCTCACTTTCCTGTTCAGCCACATGGATGTGCACGGGGGCCGAGCCCACGGCCACGGGGGTGGTTCCGGCCAGTCCCCCATCCGCGATGTCGATACCACCCGCCCCCCCCACCAACCCCGCCACCCGCCCGAACGTCTCCTCCGACACCGCCCGCAAGCTGTGCAGCGCCCACCCGAGCCCCGCCCCCGCCGCCTCGAAATCGCCCTCCAACTCCTCCCGCATCCGCGTCGCCCCCTCCAGATCCAGCCGAAAGCGCCTCTGCCCGCCCACCAGCTCCTCCCCTCCGAATCCCCCCCTCTCATACACCACCGGCATATGCACCAGCCCGATCCCCGCGGTCCGCGCCGCCGCCAGAATCCTCCGGCTCATCTCGGCGGGATCGTCGTATTCGCCTCCACCCGGCCGATGATGCAGATAGTGAAACTCGCCCACGCAGGTGAATCCCGCCTTGAGCATCTCGATGTAGAGCTGCGCGGTGATCGCTTCCACATCGCCCGGCGTCAGCCGCTCCAGGAATGCATACATCACCTCGCGCCAACTCCAGAACGAATCCGGCCCGCGTCCCTCGGCGAGTCCCGCGAGCGCCCGCTGGAACGAATGGCTGTGCACGTTGGGGACCCCGGGCACCGCCCATCCCGTCACCGTCTCGCACCTGTCCGGCGAACCGCCCGGCTCCAGCGACGCGATCCGCCCGCCGGCGTCCACCTCGACCCGGACATCGCGCTTCCAGCGGTCCCCCACCAGGAGCCGCTCGAAGCGGAAGGCACGACGAGGTGCGGCCGTCAGCGACATTCTTCCCTCCCGGTCATGGGTTGAGTTCCGGACCGCGCGCGGATTGTCCGACCGGCCCGAACCCCTCCATCTTGCGACTCGGCAACACGCGCTGCATCAATCTGGCCCGGAAGGGGGCGAACGACCACACATGCCCGACACCCGATGGGACCGCCTCTGGACCGATGTCCATCTTGCGACCATGACCGACCCGTCGCTCGGCATCGTCCGGGACGGGGCTATTGCAACCAGCGGGGACCGGATCGCGTGGCTGGGAAAGGCCGCCGCGCTCCCCGCGGCACCGGAGCAGCTCGCCGCCGAGGTGATCCCCTGCGGCGGCGCCTGGCTCACCCCGGGCTTCATCGACTGCCATACCCATATCGTTTTCGGCGGCGACCGCACCGGTGACTTCCGGCGCCGCCTCCGGGGCGAATCCTACGCCGGGATCGCGCGGGCGGGCGGGGGCATCATGTCGACGGTGCGCGCCACGCGAGAGGCCTCGAACGAGGAGCTGACCGCGCCAGCCGCCGCACGGGCCCGGGAGCTGTCGGCGTGGGGGGTCACGACCATCGAGGTCAAGTCCGGCTACGGCCTCGACTTCGACACGGAGCTGCGAATGCTCGAGGTGGCCGCCGGACTCGCGCACCATGGGCCGGCCGACATCTCGCCCACCCTGCTGGCCGCGCACACCGTCCCGCCCGAGTACGCGGGCCGCCGCGACGACTACGTCCGCCTCGTCGTCGACGAGATCATCCCCGCCGCGCTGGACCAGGGCCACGCGAGGGCCATCGACGTCTTCTGCGAGGACATCGCCTTCACCCCGGGCGAGTCCCGCGCCATCCTCGAAGCCGGGATCGCGGCCGGGCTGCACGGCCGTCTCCACGCCGATCAACTCACCGACCAGGGCGGGGGCGCGCTGGCCGCCGCCGTGGGAGCCCGCTCGGCCGACCACCTGGAGTACCTGTCCCGGGGCGGCGTCCATGCGATGGCGGAGGCGGATGTGTGCGCGGTCCTCCTGCCCGGCGCGGCCTACACCCTGGGGGCGGACCGCAGGCCGCCCGTCGGCACCCTGCGCCGTGCCGGCGTGACGATGGCGCTCGCCACCGATGCGAACCCGGGGTCGTCGCCGATCACCAACGTGGGCATGATCCTCAACCTGGCGTGCATCCTCTTCGGCCTCACCCCCGAGGAGGCGCTGCTGGGCTTCACCGCGTCCGCGGCGAAGGTTCTGGGCCTGGAGCACGACCGCGGAAGACTGGAACCCGGAAAGCGCGCCGACCTGGCGCTGTGGCGGGTCGGAGATCTGGCCGAACTGTGCTACTGGATGGGCCCCAGCCCCCTGAAGGCGCTCGTCAGCGACGGTCTTCCCGTGGGTCTATAAATGTCAAGTGGCCTTTACGTTATGTAAAGACCACTTGACATCTGCGGGATGCAGATGAGGTTTGGAGGAAAGATCGACCGGGTCGGTCAGTCCTTGCCTCCTCGCCTCGGGGGCGGCTTCGAACTGCCTGAGCGCCGCGACGGTGGCCGCGCCTTGGGCTTGGCAGGCGGCCGTTTGGGTGCCGATGCCTTGGGTTTGGAAGGTGGCCGTTTGGGTGCCGATGCCTTGGGCTTCGGCGCGGGCCGCCTGGACGGTGCCGGGCGCACCTTGGGTGGCGTCCTTCTTGACGGTGCGGGGCGCGCCTTGGGGGTGGGCCGCCTGGATGTCGCGGGTCGAGCCTTCGGTGCCGTGGGGCGGGCGCGCGTGGTGCGAGCGGTTGACGGGGGCCGGCTGGTCGTCGGCGGCCGAACCACGGGCGTCGGTCGCCGCGTACCTGCCGGCTTTGCCCTGGGTGTTGGTCTCCGGGTGGTCGTGGGGCGCGCGCGCGTTGTGGTTTCGGGGCGCGTTCTCAGCCTTGGAGGCGTCGCGCGCGTCGACTTCGCACCGTCGCGCGGGCGGGCCCGGCGCGTTCCGTCCGAAACCGTTCGCGTGCCGTTCCGGTCCGGAGTGACTCGCGTTGTGCGGCTGCCCCTGGGGACCGCGCGTGAGACCGGCTTCTCGGGACCGTTGTCGGTCACGTACGCCTTCCGGGGGTTCTCCTTGTAGCGGGGACCGAAGAGGGGAGAGGCGCGGACGATGCGGTCGCCGTCGCCGTGGCCGCGCGGCGTCGCCCGCCCGCCCGACCGGTATCCCCTGGGAGTCGCGTACCCGCCGCCGTCGTATGGGTCGTACGCGTACCGGGTCCGGTACCGGTCCCAGCCCCAGCCGTAGTGGTCCGGGTACCAGCTCCATCCTGCGTGCCAGAACGGCGAAGGCCAGTACCAGTGATGGTGCACCACCCGGTACGACGGCCAGCCGAGGAAGCCGAAGAACCCCCACGCCGGCCGGTGCCAGCCCCACCAGGGCCCCGGGTAGCCGACCGGATGGTACGGGTAGCAGCCGTACCACGGTTCGTACCACACGTAGTCCCAGCAGTCGTATGCGTCCCATCCGCCGTGATGGCCGTACCGATGGTGGTAGCCCGACGAGCCGAGGCCCGCGGAAAAGCCCAGTGACAGGTAGCCTCCCGCTCGTGCCGGCTGGTGGGCCAGACCGATCCCGAACCCGGGGTGGAAGGCCGGTTGTGCCTGGGCTGCCAGACCGATCCCGATCGATACGTGGCCCGTCAACTGGGCCGACGCCGTCGCCGGGATGGCGAGCGTTGCGGCCGAAATAAGGACTCGTCTCATGTTTTTCATTTCACCGCCTCCGGCAAAAGGGATTCGACGTCATCATGATGCATTCCGCGTGCCAGGACGCGACCCTCCGCTAAGCTGTTGTTCGACAATAACATGGCGTGACATGTCCCCTCGCGCGTTCGGACATGTGTCCACATCTCGGGACAGGTGCACGGCCAACCTGGGACAGCTCGGCGCGGCGCGCGCGGACCGGCCGACGGAGGATCAAGGGGGTGGGGAGCATCCCGGGAGCATCCCGGCCACTTGCCAACGGCGCCGCGGAAGTGAATCTTGATTGCATTGGCGCCGCGCTGTACCACCCTTGTGTGATGATCATGCGCGCGGCGTGCTTTTCGGACCCTCTGCCCCACCCCCGGGTGATGTCTACGTTGACGGCTGTCACCCGTGCGTAGGGGGGCCGGCCATCACCGTCAGGGACCAGCAGGCCCGGCGGGGTCCGTACGACCGCTCTAGCTGGAAGACGTCTTCCGGAAGGTGCAACGACCGTGACCGATCAACCTACATCCAGAAAATCCGCGGGCGCGGAGGGCGAAGCGACCGGGTTCCCGACCCTCGGGGCGGGTCCGCCTCCCGGGGCCGACGCGCGGGAGGCCGCCGCCGCGGCACCCGAGGTCGGCGCGACAGGTAGCACCGCCCCGGCTTCCCATGCCGGCTCGCCGGAGGGCGGGGACGCGGCTCCGGAGGCTGGCGCGGCGACGACAGCGGCCTCGGCTCATGATCCGAATCGGGACCGGCAACGGCGGGGGCCCAGGCGGGGGCGGGGCCGTCCACGCCGCCGGCGGGGCCCTTCGCAATCGCACGAAAGCGCCATGCGGGGCGGTGACCGGAACAGGGAACCGGGAGAACTCCTCGGAATCCTCGAGGTGCTGCCCAGCGGCTCCGGCTTCATTCGCCGCGCCGCCGACGGGTATGTGCCGGGGAAGAACGACATCTACGTCGGGTCCCGTCTCATCCACCGCTTCGGACTGCGCACCGGCGACGAACTGGCGGGCATCGTCGGGCGCCGGCCGCGCAACGGAAAGAGTCCTCCGCTGCGCTTCCTGGACCAGGTCAACGGACTTGCCCCCGACAGCGCGGCCCGCAGACCGGACTTCAACCGACTGAGCGCCATGCACCCCCGCGAACAGCTGAAGTTGGAGTGCGGCCGGTTTCACGCGGGGGAGCCGGACATGACCAACCGCGTCGTCGACCTCTTCTGTCCCATGGGGAAGGGCCAGCGGGCCATGATCGTCGCGCCGGCGAAGGCGGGGAAGACGACCATTCTGCAGGCCGTGGCCGAAGGGGTGGAGAAGAACCACCCCGAGTGCGAACTCATCATCCTCCTGGTCGACGAGCGCCCGGAGGAAGTCACCGAGATGGAGATGTGCGGCTTCGGAGAGGTGATCGCATCCACCTTCGACCTGACCCCCGAGCGCCACTGCCAGGTGGCCGAAATGACGCTGGCCCGTGCGCGGCGGCGGGTCGAGGCCGGCAAGGACGTCGTCATCATCCTCGATTCGATCACCCGGCTGGCCCGGGCCCACAACACGGTCGAGGAGGGCAGCGGACGGACCCTTTCGGGCGGACTCGACGCCAGTTCGCTCGAGAAGCCGAAGCGTTTTCTGGGGAGCGCCCGGCTGATCAAGGAGGACCAGGGGGGCGGATCGCTGACGATCATCGCCACCGCGCTGGTGGACACCGGGTCGCGCATGGACCAGGTCATCTTCGAGGAGTTCAAGGGGACCGGGAACAGCGAGCTGGTGCTGAGCCGGGAGCTGGCGGACCGGCGCATCTATCCGGCCATCGACCTGCGGGCGTCGGCGACGCGCAAGGAGGAGTTGCTGCTGGCGCCCGAAGCGCTGCGGGTGTCCCGGGCCATGCGGCGGCAACTCTCCTCGTCGCTGCCGGCCGAGGCGATGGACGAGCTGCTGCGGGTCATGCGCCAGACGGACACCAACGACGAACTGATCACGCGGGCGCTGGAAAGGCTATAGGGAGAAGCTTCCGGCCAGCCCGGCCCCTTGCGGTCCGTCACCGGCTCGCGCGGGTCCGTCCACCGACGGTGAGGGCGCGCGCCCTCACCTACCGTGACACACCTCCCTCGACCCGCTCCTTCAGCCGGTCCAGGCTTTCCTGCAGCTGTCGCCCCTGCGACTCGTCCATGGTGAGGGCGGTCCATCCCAGCAGCGGGTTCCATCCCAGGTCCGCCCGCTCGGTCCAGGTGACCACGGACCCGTCGGCTGTCGCGGCGACCGAAATCGTCCCCTCGAAACGAATCGCCCCGTCCTCCACCTCGACCTCGTAGTCGACACCCGAGGGTGGCCGCGACCCCACCAGCGTCAGCGACCCCGACCCCGCCCCGGAGTCATCCCACACGCGGCGTGCCCCGGCACCCGCCGAGCGGCCCTCGATGCGGGACTCCACCTCGCCCCACGGCGTCCACTCGGCCCATCGCTCGAGGTCGTCGAGGAGGGGAAAGACGGATTCGGGCGCGGCCTCGATCTCGACCGAGCGCGTCACCTCGACGGTTCCGGGCAGCAGGATTCCCACCACCACGAAGCCGCCCGCGAGAAGGGCCAGGATCCCCGCGACGATGACGCCGGGGCGCGCCACTGCGGCCAGAATGCGGGGGCGGGGAGCGGTCGTCATGCGAAAAACCGGCGCAGTCGCGACACCGCCCGCGCCAGCGTCCCGGTGCGCTTGCAGAACGCGAAACGCACGAGCTTGTGTCCATCCTCGGGCCGGTGGTAGAAGGAGGACCCGGGCACCGGAGCGACCCCGCACTCGCGCGCTAGAAAGGTGCTGAACGCGGTGTCGTCGAGAGAACTCAGCGCCGAGAAGTCCGCCATGATGTAGTAGGCGCCTTCCGGGGGGAGACATCGGAACCCCGCTTCGCACAGCCCCCGGTAGAGGATGTCGCGGCGCTCCCGGTAGTCGCGCGCGAGACCCTCGTAGTAGTCGGCCCCGAGCGAATCGAGGCCCGCGGCGCACGCGTCCTGGAGGGGTGCGGGGGCGCCGACCGTGAGAAAATCGTGAACCTTGCGAATGGCGGAATTCAGCGCGGCCGGGGCCACGATCGTGCCGATCCGCCAGCCGGTGACGCTGAACGTCTTGGACGCGCCCGAGATGACGACCGTTCTCTCGCGCATGCCGGGAAAGGTGGCGAGGGGAAGGTGCTCGCCGTCGTACACGATGTGCTCGTAGATCTCGTCGGTGATCGCGAGGATGTCGTGCGCGGTGCAGATCCGGGCGACCGCGTCGAGTTCGTCGCGATCGAAGACGCGGCCCGTCGGATTGTTCGGCGTGTTGACGACGATGGCGCGCGTCCGCTTCGTGATCGCGGCGGCCAGGCGGTCGGGGTCGAGCCTGAATCCGGGCGGAGACAGCGGTACGAAGACCGGAGCCGCGTCGCAGAGGACCGCGTCGGGGCCGTAGTTCTCGTAGAACGGTTCGAGGATGACCACCTCCTCGCCGGGGTCGATGGCCGCGAGCATGACGGCCGCCATGGCCTCGGTGGCCCCGCACGTGACGGTGATTTCGCGCTCTGCGTCGACCTCGAGCCCGTACCACTCGGCGTATTTCGCCGCCAGCGCGGTACGCAGGCAGGGCGTGCCCCAGGTGATCGCGTACTGGTTGACGTCGTCCCGTATGGCACGGCAGGCGGCGTCCTTCAGCAGCCCGGGAGCGGGGAAGTCGGGGAAGCCCTGTGCGAGGTTGATCGCGCCGTGCCGCCTTGCCACGCGGGTCATGTCGCGGATGACCGATTCGGTAAAGGTGTGGGTGCGGACGGCCGTACGCTGGCTCATGTCTGAAGCATAAGCGCAGCCATGCCGGACTGCCAGAAGTCTCGGATTTGACCGGACACCCCCGCACTCTGATATGTTAGGCGCCCATCACTCCAACTTGCGTCGACGTGCCCATGAGCCCTACCCCAGACTACGACTACCACGACGCGATCGAGCGCCTGCTCGGCTGTGCAGTGCTGTTCCACGGCGCGGAGACTCTCGCGGATCTCGCGGACATCGACATCGCGACCCTCCTCGAGCAGAGCGGACTCGGCGATGCGGCCGGCAATCTCGAGTTCATTGCCGCGGCCGATGCACTGCGCGCCGAGATTCAGATCGGCCGTGAGTTCGCGAGTGTCCTGGAGGGCATGGACGAGCGGCGGCGCACCATTGCACGCCGTCGCACATTTGCCCGCGAACCCGCCAAGCTGGCGGATCTGGGCGACCGGTTCGGGGTCAGCCGGGAGCGTGTGCGCCAGTTGGAAGTCCGGCTCCGATGGGAAGTGGAGAAGGCCGCGTCGGAAACCGTCGGCAGGGCGGCGGCCTGGCTGGAGAAGGCGGTGGGAGTGGCCGCCAGACCCGAGAAGTTCGAGAAGATTCTGGGCTTGCTCGTGGGCGACGCGCCGCCCGGGTGGAGGACCGCGGTCGAGGTCGCGATCATGAACGCGGGCGGCTACGAACACCTGGACGGCGTGGTCGGCACCGAAGTGTTCAGGGTGCTGATTCAGCGGGCCCAGAGCCTTGCCCCCGGGTTCGCGAACGACGCGGGGGTGATCGATGAAGACGCCCTGCGCGAGAGGATCGGAGCGGTGGGGGTTCCGGAGTGGGACGCCCTGGCGCACAACGCGGGGCTGGTGCGCGTCATGGGCAGGCTCGTGCTCCGCGACACGCGCCGCGCACGCGTGTACCTGGCCTTGCGCGAGATCGGCGAATCGTCCAGACGGGACCTGATCGCGAGGGCTGCCGGGCTCAACGACAACTCGTCGCTCTCCAGCCTTCTCTCCTCCGACCCTCTCTTCGCAAGGTTCACCAAGGACAAGTGGGGCCTGAGCGAGTGGACCGACGACCCCTACGAGGGCGTGGTCGATGCGATCATGAAGCGAATCGAAGAGGGCGGCGGCGAAACGAGCGTCACCTCGCTGGTCGAGGATATTCCGGCCCGATTCGAGGTTCTTCCCGCAACGGTCCGCAACTACCTGGGCACACGGAAATTCGAGGTCGACGGCGACGTGGTCCGGATGGTGGCGGCGCCCGTGGCACCGGTGCGCGATATCGGCGAGGCCCGTGATGTCGTGTGGGCGGCGGACGGTACACCGGTCCTTCGTTTCCTGGTCGGGATTCACCACCTCAAGGGCAACAGCCAGAAGGTGTCGGTCGCGGTGGCCCAGCACCTGGGCGTGGGCCTCGACGGGTCCGTCAAGATTCCGTTCAGGCACCCGCGCGGCGTGGACGCCGCCTCGGTGATCTGGCGGTCCTATGACCCGAACGGGCCCGAGATGGGCCGGTTGCGCGAAGCGCTTCTGGAGTGCGGCCTGCAGCCGGGCGAAGAGGCTTTCGTGCTGCTCCGGCCGGACGGGCTGCGGCTGCTTGACGACGGGTCGGGGCTGTCGGCCGAGAAGCCGGGGGTGTGACGGGGGAGAACGGCGAAGCGACGGACCGCCGCGCGTCTTCGCCGCAGCCGGACGCCGATCCGCGCCGGTGGCGAATCCTCGCCCTGCTTGCGGTTGCCGAACTCCTGGGAATGTCGCTCTGGTTCACGGCCACGGCCGTGTCCGGCGAACTGGGCGGGCGCTGGGATCTCTCGCCCGGGCAGGTCGGGTGGCTGGCCACCGCGGTCAACCTGGGCTTCGTGGGGGGGACCGCGGTCGCGGCGCTGCTGAACCTGGCGGACGTCCTCCGGTCGCGTGCCTACTTCGCCGTTGCGGCCGTTCTCGCCGCGCTGGCCAACGCCGCGGTCCTGGCGGCCCCGGGCTTCGCGGTTGCCGCGGGACTGCGCTTCGCCACGGGCTTCCTGCTCGCGGGGGTCTATCCCCCCGCAATGAAGATGGCCGCGACATGGTTCCGCTCGGCGCGCGGACTGGCCATCGGCACGATCGTGGGTGCTCTGACGGTTGGCAAGGCCATGCCGTACCTGCTGAAGGCCCTCCCGGACGCGGGGGCGGACTCGGTGGTGATCGGGTCTTCGGCCGGTGCGGTGCTGGGCGCCGTGCTGGTGGCGGTCTTCTATCGTGACGGTCCCTTCCCGTTCAGCCGGGGACGCTTCTCGTGGGGACTCGCCGCCCGGGTGGCGCGTCACCGCGAGACGCGCCTGGCCACGGCGGGCTACCTGGGCCACATGTGGGAGCTGTACGCCATGTGGGCGTGGGTGCCGGCGTTCCTCGCGGCTTCGAGCGAGGCGGCGGGACATGGACACGCCTTCGTGGAGCTGGCCGGCTTCGGGGCGCTGGCCGCGGGAGGCGCGGGGTGTGTGTGGGGCGGGTGGGCCGCGGACCGGAGCGGACGGGAGCGGGTGGTCGTGCGGGCCATGGCGGTGAGCGGGCTGTGCTGTGTGGTGATCGCGCCGCTCTTCGGCATGGCGTTCGCGCTGGTGGCGGCCGTGACGCTGGTGTGGGGCTTCTTCGTCGTGGCGGATTCGGCGCAGTTCAGCGCGCTCGTCACGGAGGTGGCGCCCGAAGGGGCGGCGGGCACGGCGCTGACGCTGCAGACGTGCGTGGGGTTCCTGCTGGCCTCCGTGACGGTTCAGGGGGTGCCGTGGCTGGCGGAGGCGGTGGGGTGGCGGTGGGCCTTCCCGGTGCTGGCGCTCGGTCCCGCGGCGGGGATCGTGGCGATCAGGCGGTTTGCGCGGCTGCGCGCCGGTGGCGGATGAGCACGATCCCCCGGGTCAGCACCGGCAACACGAAGACCGCGAGGTAGCCGTAGGTGATCATCCCGTAGCCCTTGGCGATCAGCTGGGTCAGCCCGAACTGCGCGATCGCGGCGCCGAGCCCCAGCAACGCCACCGCCGCGGCCACGCGTGCGCGCGCCGGGAACTGCCGCTCGCGCTCGGCAAATGTCCGGGCGATGCGTTCGTTGACGGCGTGGATCAGCCCGGCACCAGTCTCGACGAGGGTGCCGAAGAGCATGACCTGGAAGACGATTTGGAAGGGGCGCGAACCCAGCAGTTCGAGCATGTGATTGACCGGCACGTCGGCGGCCAGGATGCCGGGATACTCGCCCGCGATGGCGCAGAAGAAGAGGAGCGCGGGCATCATCGCGACCGGACCCGTCAGGAGTCCCGCGATGAAGGTGTCCCTGCGGTTGCGGTGGTGGCGGATCGTCATGAGGACGGCGGGGAGCACGCCGAGGTTGTACCCCGCGTACTGAAGACCGCCCACGATCCAGTTTCCCTCGATGCCGCCGCCGGAAAGCGATGCCTGGATGGCCGGGCCGAAGCTTCGCACGCACATCACGAAGAAGACGAAGTACACGACATACAGCACCCCCGACCACCCCGCGAACGCCCGCTCGATCACCCGGTTGCCCCCGAACACCAGGAACCCTACGAGCGCCAGTATGCCGACCACACCCGACAGATACGGGAGTCCGAAGGCCTCCTCGGTGATCGCCCCGGCCGCGGCGGCGATCACCGCCAGCACGATCATCATGAGCGCGACGTAGAGCACCTCGAAGGCCACCCACCAGGGACCCAGGAGCTTCTGGAAGAAACTGCGGTAGTCGTAGGCCCGGAAGACGCGTGCGAACTCGAAGCTCACGATGCACACGGCGCTCCACACGGCCGTTGCCAGAGCCATCGCCAGGAGTCCCCCGAGCGGGCCCCGCGAGAGGAAGAACTCGGCCAGCTCGCGGCCGGTTCCGTATCCGCCCGCGATCACCACCGACTGGAAGACGAAGCCGGGGAGCAGGTAGCGGCGCAGGGCGCTCATCGTGGGTTACCTCCGTGCGATCTGCGAGACGCGGACACCACGGCGGCGGACACCGGCTGGTGGCGACGTGTTGAACCGTGGGCTACCTCCATGCAATCAAGTTGGCAACGTATACTGGAGATGACATTCCGTAAACCCGGCTTTACTGTTGTCCGCGAGCGCGGCAACAGAGCCACGCACTCCCCGCGCCCGACCCACAACGACACATCCGTTCAGGGCGACGGCGCCCCCATCGCGCTTCGCCGCATCCTCAATTCCGATCAGGGCCACGGCACACCTTCCCGGAGTGCGCGCACCACCATCCCGTCGTCCACATTGCCCCCCGAGACGAGCGCCACCACCGTCTCGCCCGTCGCGACGGACACCCGCCCGAACATCAGCGCGGCCACCGCCGCGGCCCCGGACGGCTCGGCCACCAGCTTCGCGCGGGTCAGCAGCAGGCGCATCGCGGACAAGATCTCCTCGTCGCTTACGAGCACCACGTCTTCGGCGAACTCGGCCACGTATCGGTAGTTCAGCTCCCCTGCCATGGGCGGCGCCAGCCCGTCGGCGATGGTGCGGGTGCCGTCCAGGGTGGCGGCGCGGCCCTCGTCGAGACTCCTGCGCATGCCCGGCGCTCCCTCCGGCTCGACCCCGACGACGCGCACACGCCCCCGCCCGGTCAACCTTCCCGAGGCGGCCAGCGCCCCCGCGATCCCCGCGATCTGGCCGCCGCCCCCCACCGGCACCACCATCACGGCCTCGCCCGGAATATCCTCGGCCACCTCGAGCCCGGTCGAGCCGTGCCCGGCGATCACCGGAGCCGCGTCGAAGGGGTGCAGAAAGACGAGTTTCTCCTCGGCGGCGCGCCGGTGTGCCTCGCGGAACGCCGCGGCCGCGTCCCCGTGCAGATGGACCTCGGCTCCGTACCCGGCCGCCGCCTCCACCTTCGTCCGCGCGGCCCCCTCGGGCATCACCACGACGGCGCGCGCGCCCGCCCGCCCGGCCGCCCAGGCCACCGCCTGTGCGTGGTTTCCGGCCGAGATCGTGATCACGCCCCGGGCTCGCTCGCGGCGGCTCAGCGTCGCGATCGCGTTGAGCGCGCCCCGCACCTTGAAGGAGCCCGTCTTCTGCAGGTTCTCGCATTTCAGCCAGGGATCCGTACCGCTGGACCGGCCCAGGGTCCGGAAGGAAAGCAATGGAGTACGGTGAACGGCACCGGCCACGCGCCGCCTGGCCACCGCGAAGTCTTCCCGGCTCAGCCAATCCGTCATCCTGCGTCCTCCTCTCGGTGCCCGGGCTCCGTCCACGGACCGGGGCCGTCAACCGCAATGGAGCATCCCGCCTGATTGTGTCCACCTGTTCGATCTCATAACTTCGGCGGGCAGGACAAGCTACGCCCCCCGCGCCAAGGATGGGAATCATGAGTGCTGCATTCCGGTTCGCCACGTTGTTTTCGGTCGCCCTCGCCGTCAGCCTTCCGCCGGGGTCAGCTTCCGCGCAACAGGGGACCATCAACGGCCGCGTCACCGACGCCGAAACCGGGGAGCCTCTCGAGGGGGCATCGGTGGAAGTGCTCGGAGACGCGGTCCGGCAGGCTTCCAACGAAGATGGGCGGTTCACACTGACCGTTTCGCCCGGCACCTATTCCGTGGTCGTGAGGCTGATCGGGTACGAGACCACGCGCGTCGACGACGTGAGCGTGCCCGCGGGGGGCACGGCGGATGTCGAGATCCCGGTGCGTTCCCGGGCCGTGGTCCTCAATCCGGTGGTTGTCACCGCTTCGCGCCGCCAGGAGAAGGCCCTGGATGCGCCTGCGTCCATCTCCACCGTCTCCGCCGACGAGGTCGAGAGAACGGTGGCCGTCACCGTGGCCGATCACGTGGCCGCGCTGCCCGGGATCGACAGGGCTCAGACCGGCCTGGCCCAGGGCCCGGTGGTGGCACGCGGCTTCAACAACGTCTTCTCCGGCACCTTGCTGACGATCATCGACAACCGCTATGCGCGGATCCCGTCGCTCCGCCTCAATGCGTACAGCATGTTTCCGACGACGGACCTCGACATCGACCGCATCGAGGTCTCGCTGGGTCCCGGCGCGGCTCTGTACGGTCCCAACGCCACCTCGGGCGTCATGCACCTCATTACGTCGTCCCCCCTCGACAAACAGGGGTCGACGATCTCGCTGGCCGGGGGGCAACGGTCCTTCTTCCACGGCCAGTTCCGCACGGCCGCCGCTCCCACCGGGAACTTCGGGCTGAAGATCTCGGGGCAGTACATGCAGGGCGAAGACTGGGAATACGATGATCCGGCGGAAGCGGCGGCGCGCGAGGCCGGGTGCCGGCTCTGCGTACGGGACTATGAGAGCAAGCGATACTCCGTGGACGCGCGTCTCGATTTCCGCTTCGCGGGCGATGGCGACCTCGTGTTGAACGGGGGAACATCGACGCTGGCGAGCGGGGTCGAGATGACCGGAATCGGCGCCTTCCAGGTGAAGAACTGGGGGTACAACTACCTCCAGACCCGTTTCTCCAAGGGGCGGCTCTTCACACAGTACTTCCTGAACATGACCAACTCCGGAGCGGGGGCCGGAACGCCCGTTTCGGAAGGCACCTTCGGGCTCCGGACGGGGGGGCCGGTCGTCGACCAGTCGCGAACCATGGCGGCGCAGTTCCAGTACGGCCTGGACCTCGGTTCCCGGCAGAGCTTCACCTACGGGGTCGACTGGCAGCGGACCGAGCCTCGCACCGGCGGTACGATCAACGGCCGCAACGAGGACGACGACCTCATCGGCGAGATCGGGGGCTACCTGCACTCGGAGACCTCGCTGGGAGACAAGCTGGACCTGGTCACGGCCATCCGGGTCGACAAGCACAGCTGGCTCGACGATCTGAACATCTCGCCCCGGGCCGCCCTGGTGTTCAAGCCGGCGGAGGCCCAGACCTTCCGGCTCACCTACAACCAGGCCTTCGGCACGCCGACCGCCAACAATCTCTTCCTCGACATCACCGCGGCCACCCTTCCTCCTCCGATCAACTTCTACGCCGTCCAGGCGAGGGGAGTGCCGTTGTCGGGCTACACCTTCAACGACAGGTGCCCTGGCGGGATCCAGTCGCTCTGCATGCGGTCTCCGCTGGCACCGGGACAGCTGCCCGCCAACGCCGTGCTCTTCTGGGACGGCCTGCTGGAACTTCTGGCGCAGCTTGCTCCCGAGCTCGCGCCGATCGCGTCGTTCCTGCAGATGCCCGGCGCCATCCCCGAGGATCCGGAGATCGGGACCGTTCTGGGGCGGCTGGACATCAATGCCCAGGAGTTCTTCGCCGACAACGGGCCGACCGCCGTCGACCCTCTCGAGCCGACCATCTACACCACCATCGAGGGGGGCTACAAGGGGTTGCTGGGGGGCCGGGTGCGTCTGTCAGCCGACTTGTACAAGGCCAACATCAAGAACTTCGTCGGGCCCCTGCGGGTGGAGACGCCGAACGTGTTCCTCGATCCCCAGTCCACCGGGGCCTTCGTCTTTCACCGCCTGGGGCCGCTCATTCAGGCGGGGGTGATCACCGAGGCGATCGCCAACGAGATCGTTGTCAACCTGGCCTCGGTCCCCATCGGTACCGTCGTGCCGGACCAGTCCGAGGATCACAACCTCATGGTGACCTACCGCAATTTCGGTGAAGTCGACTTCTGGGGCGCGGACCTGGCCGCGGAGATCTTCGTCACGGACCGCCTGATGATCATGGGCAACTACTCCTTTGTCAGCGAAGATTGCTTCGGCGAGAAACAGGACGGCGGGTGCGCCGGGCTGAAGGACATTGCGCTGAATGCCCCGCGCAACAAGGGGTCGTTCGGTTTCACCTTCGACGACCGCGCCGCGGGGCTGACGCTGCAGGGCCGCGTGCGCATGACGAACGGCTTTCCCATGAATTCGGGCGTCTACATCGGCGAGGTCGGTGCATACGAGGTCGTCGACGCGTCGATCAGCTACGAGTTGCCCTTCCGGCGCGGAACCCGGGTGTCCGTGACCGCCAACAACGTCCTGGACAATGTGCACCGCGAGTTCGTGGGAGCGCCCGAGGTGGGACGGCTCCTTCTGCTGCGGGTGCTCTACGACTTCTGACCGGGACACGGCGCAGGCGGAGGGCGGAGGCGTGAAGTCGGGGGGGAAGCGGCTGAGGCAGGCCATGGTGCTGCGGATCATCCGCGAGCACCGGATCCCGCACCAGGAGGCGCTGCGTGCCCGTCTGGCCGCGGAGGGATTCCCGGTGGCGCAGGCGACGCTCTCACGCGACATCCGCGACCTGCGGCTGGTCAAGGTGGTGGGCGCGGACGGGAAGCCGCACTACACGCTGCCCGAGGAGTGGGAGAACCTTGCGCCCCTGGACTCCGTGCTGCCGGCGCTCTTCGTGTCCGCCGAGCCCGTGGGCAACCTGATCGTCGTCAGGACGCTGAGCGGGGCGGCGCAGGCGGTGGCGTCGGGAATCGACTGGGAGGAGTTCGAGGGGCTGGCCGGGACGATCGCCGGGGACGACACGGTGCTCGTGATTCTGAGGACCGGACGCGCCGCGCGGGATGTCGCGGCCGCGATCGAACAGATGGCCGCGGAGGGCTCGCGTTAGTTGCACCACCCGGCCCCCTGGCCGGCCGAGAACGCGTTCCGACGGCGTCCATCCAGGCGAAGCCGGGGGGGGGGCGTGCAGTCATCGCGTGTGGTGACCGCGGGGTTGACACGGCGGCGTACATGTATATTTTTTCATCGAGACTGCATATTATTACCACGCCCCGATACCGTTCAGCGGGTCCGGAGCATGGGGATCGATAGTACCGTACGGCCTTGGCGGGAGACGTACGGCCCCCGTGTTCCGGCCCGCGTGCGGTTTCAGGGGCACGCACACAGGAATGTCTCGGACCGTGAAGATCGTACTCGGATACTCGGGAGGGCTCGACACATCGGTGATCGTGCCCTGGCTGAAGGAAAACTACCAGGCGGACGTGGTCTGCATGGCCGCCGACGTGGGGCAGCGGGGCGGGGTGGACAGGCTGGCGGGGAAGGCATTCGCCACGGGAGCGTCCGCCTTTTTCGGAGAGGACCTGCGTGAGGAGTTCCTTGCGGACTACATCCTTCCGGTTCTGCGCGCCGGCGCGGTCTACAGCCGAAAGTACCTGCTGGGCACCGCCATGGCGCGACCGGTCATCTCGCGCCGCATGGTGGAGGTCGCGCGCCGTACCGGAGCCGTCGCACTGGCGCACGGCTGCACCGGGAAGGGGAACGACCAGCTCCGCTTCGAGCTGTCCTTCGCCGCGCTGGCACCCGACCTGAAGGTGGTCGCGCCGTGGAGGGAGTGGGAGATCGCGTCGCGCGAGGACGCCTTCGCCTATGCGCGGTCCCGGGGAATCCCGCTCGACGGCATCGACGAGGAGAAGCTCTACTCCCGCGACGAGAACCTGTGGCACATCAGCCACGAGGGCGGCCCCCTCGAGGACCCGGCCAACGCGCCCGGATCCGATGTCTTCGTATGGACGCGCGACCCGGTGGACGCACCGGACACGCCCGTCGAGCTGGAACTGGGCTTCGACGCCGGCTTCCCGGTCGCGCTCGACGGCCGTCCGTTGTCGCCGCTCGCGCTCCTGACCGAGCTGAACGAGGTGGGGTCGGAGCACGGAGTGGGCCGCGCCGACATCGTCGAGGACCGCGTGGTGGGGATCAAGTCGCGGGGCGTCTACGAAACCCCGGGCGGCACGATTCTGCTCACCGCGCTCCAGGAGCTGGAGCAGCTGGTGCTGTCGCGCAGCGCGCTGGCGCTGAAGGACTCGCTCGCGCCCCGCTACGCCGACCTGGTCTACGAAGGACGCTGGTGGACGCCCGAACGGGAGGCCGTCGACGCCACCGTGGACTCGCTCATGTCGAATGTCACGGGCACGGTGCGGCTGCGCCTCTTCAAGGGACAGGCGACCGTCCTCGCGCGGCGGGCGCCCGTCTCCCTCTACGACCTGGACCTGGCGTCCTTCGGCGCTTCGGAGGGTTACGCGCACGCCGACGCTTCGGGCTTCGTGAAGCTGTTCACGCTTCCCCAGCGCGCGGTGGCCGCGCAGCGGCGCGTGGCGGCCGCCCGGATGAACGGCAACGGCCGGGGCGCGGGGAACCGCGAGCCGGGGGGCGTGCCGGGCACAGGCTGGCGGCCCGCCGCCGGGGTGGCGCACGCCCGGGGCGAATAGCACCCGTGGACAAGCCGCGGCCGGGTGACGGCGCGGCCCACGCCCTCTGGGGCGGCCGCTTCAAAGGCGGCCTTGCGGGCGAGATGGAGGCCCTGAACCGGTCCCTGGACATCGACTGGCGACTGTGGCCCCATGATGTGCGGGGAAGCCGGGCCTGGGCGCGCGGACTCGAGCGGGCCGGCATCCTGACGCGGCAGGAGGCTCGCCGGATCGACGCGGGCCTGGCCAAGGTCGCCACCCGTCTGGAGGCGCTGCCCGGTCCGGCCGGACTGCCCGATGAGGACATCCACACCGTGATCGAACGGATGCTGATCGAAGAGACCGGCTCCGTGGGCGGCAAGCTCCACACCGGACGGTCCCGCAACGACCAGGTCGCCACCGCGTTCCGGCTCTGGGGGAAGCGTGCGATCCTCGCGCTGCGAGACCGGCTGGCCGCGCTGGCGGAGTCGATCGCCCGCAAGGCGCGCGAGAGCCGGGACATCGTGATGCCGGGGTTCACCCATCTGCAGCAGGCGCAGCCCGTTCCCGCGGCCCACTGGCTGCTTTCGCGCGCCTGGCCGCTGGTGCGCGACCTGGAACACCTGGGCGCGGTGCACCGTGAGTGCGACGTCCTGCCGCTGGGAGCGGGGGCGGTCGCGGGCTGTCCCTTCGAGATCGACCGGGAGGCGCTCGCGGCCGATCTCGGCTTCAGCCGGGTCTCCGAGAACTCCATCGATACGGTCTCCGACCGCGACTGGACCGCTCGCCTGCTCTTCGGTGCCGCGATGACCGGTGTGCACCTGTCCCAGCTGGCCGAGGACCTGGTCGTCTTCTCCAGCAGCGAGTTCGGTTTCGCGCGCCTGGGAGACGGCTACACGACGGGATCGTCGCTCATGCCGCAGAAGCGCAATCCCGATGTCGCCGAACTGACGCGGGGGAAGTCGGGACGGCTGGTGGGCAACCTGGTGGGGATGCTGACGGTGCTGAAGGGACTGCCGACCGGCTACAACCGGGATCTGCAGGAGGACAAGGAGGCCGTCTTCGACTCGGTGGACACGCTGGCGGTCGTGCTGCCGGCCATGACCGGGGCGGTCGCGAGCCTGACCCTGGACCGCGCCCGCATCGCAGCGGCTCTCGGGACCCGGGTGCTGGCAACCGACCTGGCGGACTACCTGGTGCGGCGGGGGATCCCGTTCCGCGAGGCGCACCACATCGTCGGCGAACTGGTGCGGGTGGCGGAGGACTCGGGCAGGGAGCCGGGCCAGCTCGCCCTCGACGAGATGAACGCGGTGCATCCGGGCTTCGCCGAAGATGTCCATGCGGTCTTCGATCCGGAGGCGTCCGTGCAGTCGCGTGCGGTTCGGGGCGGCACGGCGGCGGCGGCGCTGGAGGCGCAGTTCGAAGCGTTCACCGGGGCGCTGGAAGAGGCCGTCGCCGGTCCCTGAAGGGGTGGCTCGGGAGGATTAGGTAAACCCAGCATGACATTTTGTAAACCCGGGTTCACAGTGTGCCCAGGTCCGGTTCCGGCCGGCTACAGCGACCGCCCCGCCGCCTCCGCAAACACCTGCAGTCCGCGCATCATGTCCGCGAACTCGGCGAAGCTGAGCGACTGGTCGCCGTCGGAGGCCGCGGTCTCCGGATCGGGGTGCACCTCCACGATGAGCCCGTCCGCGCCCGCCGCCAGCGCCGCGAAGGCGAGCGGCGCCACCAGGTCGCGGCGTCCTCCCGCGTGAGACGGATCGGCAATCACCGGCAGGTGCGTCTCCAGCTTGAGCCAGGGGATCGCCGCCAGGTCGAAGGTGTTGCGCATCTCGCCCCCGAAGGTGCGGATTCCCCGTTCGCAGAGCACCACGTCCATGTTGCCGCCGCTCATCACGTACTCGGCCGCGAGCAGGAGGTCCTTGAGCGTCGCCGACATCCCCCGCTTCAGCAGGACGGGTCGCCGCAGCCGCCCGACCTCCCTGAGCAGCGCGAAGTTCTGCATGTTGCGGGCCCCGATCTGCAGCATGTCCGCGTATCCGGCCACCAGTTCCGCGTGACGCGGGTCGAGCACCTCGGTGACGACCGGGAGACCGGTCTCTTCCCGGACGCGCTCCAGGATCCGCAGCCCCTCCTCCTTGAGTCCGTCGAAGGAGTACGGGGATGTGCGCGGCTTGAAGGCCCCGCCCCGGAGCAGCGAAGCCCCCTCCCCGGCCACCGCCCGTCCGGTCTCGGCCATCATTTCGGCGCCCTCCACCGAGCAGGGACCGGCCGCGACCAGGCACGCGGGCCCGCCGAAGGTACGGTTGCCCACCTGCACCCGTGAGGTCCGGTCGGCCGAGAAGTCACGCGCGGCGAGCTTGTAGGGGCGCATGACCGGGTGCACCGAGCGCACGCCCGGAATCGAGAGCAGCGAGACGCCTGCCAGCCGCGCCTCGTCTCCGATGCAGCCGATGATCGTGCGGCTGACGCCCTTCGAGATGTGGGTGCGAAGGCCCAGCGACTCGATCCGCTCCCGGATGTAGTCCAGCTGGTCAACGGTGATGTTCTTCCTGGCGACGATGATCACGGGTCTGTTCCCTGGAGCCCGGCGGGAATCCAATGGCGGTGGACGCGACAAGCTGCGGCGGACGCCGGAGGGCTTCGCTTTCCCGGCCCATGCCTGGCGCCACGCCGCAGCGGGTCAAGGAAGATGGCGATTTCCGCGCGGAAGCTGAACCGCCGGCGGTCCGATCGTCATCCGGGGACCTGCCGCGGGGCGAGCGCACCTTCGGCGGCCGCCCGGATCCTCCAACTGGTGACCACCCCCGGGATCCGGTAGATTTTCGCCGCGCATCCCTCCCAGTCCCCCCCAGCCCCGCGAGGCCTTGGTACCCACCTCCGCAGACGCGATGAAGAGCATGGCGGGACGCGACGCCGCCCGAAGCGTCGCATCCGGCATGCGTCTGGGCCTGGGCACGGGCTCCACGGTGGCCTGTTTCCTCGAGCACCTGGGCGCGCGCATCGCGCATGGCGAGCTCTCCGGCGTCGTGGGCGTCCCGACCTCGGTGCGCACGGAGAAGCACGCCCGCGGGCTGGGCATCGCGCTGTCCACCCTGGAAGACGTCGGCTCCCTCGACCTGACCGTCGACGGGGCGGACGAGGTGGACCCCGGGCTCGACCTCGTGAAGGGGCTGGGCGGGGCGCTCCTGCGCGAGAAGATGGTGGCCCAGGCCTCGGACCGGATGATGGTGATCGTGGACGAATCGAAGCTGGTGGGGCGTCTCGGCGAGATCGCGCCTCTGCCGGTCGAGGTGGTGCCGTTCGGCCACGGGTGCCACATGGGGTGGCTGCGGGGCCTCGGGGCCGAGCCCGGGGTGAGGGACGGAGGCAACGGCCACCCCTACCGCACCGACAACGGGAACCTGGTGGTCGATTGCCGTTTCCCCGGCGGGATCGAGGACCCTGCAGGGCTGGAACGGAGGCTGGCCGGGCGGGCGGGGGTGGTGGAATCGGGTCTGTTTCTCGGTATGGCGACGGAGGTGGTGGTGGCGGGGGCGGAGGGCGTGCGCCGCGTGGCGAGGAGTTAGGAGCCCGTGGACGGCATCAAGATCGCCCCGTCGATTCTGAGCTGCGGCTTCGCGGAGCTGGGACGCGAGGTGCGCGCGGTCGACGAGGCCGGCGCGGAGTGGATCCACGTGGATGTGATGGACGGGCATTTCGTGCCGAACATCACGATCGGGCCGCTCATCGCGGACGCGGTGCGCGGGGTGACCGCCCGCACGGTGGACGTGCACCTCATGATCGAGCACCCGGACCGCTACATCGAGGACTTCGCGCGGGCGGGCGCGGACGTGATCACGGTGCACGCCGAGGCGACGGTCCATCTGCACCGGACGCTGGGAATGATCCGGGAACTGGGGAAGCGTGCGGGGGTGGCGCTCAACCCGTCGACGCCGCTCGCGGCGGTCGAGGAGGTGCTGGACGAGATCGACCTGCTGTGCATCATGTCGGTCAATCCGGGATTCGGCGGCCAGGCCTTCATCGAACAGTCGGTGGACAAGGTGGCGCGGGCCCGCAACATGGTCGAGGCGCGCTCGGGCGGACGGGTGGAGGTGGAGGTGGACGGCGGGGTGAGCGCGAAGACCGCGCCGGTGCTGGCGGAAGCCGGCGCGACGGTCCTGGTGGCGGGTTCGGCGGTCTTCGGCCACCCGGGTGGGCCCGGTGCGGGCGTCGAGGCCATCCGGTCCTCGGTAGCGGGGATCGGTTGGTGGGGCGGGGAAGGCTGAGATCGCATCATGCGCGACCTGACCCACGAGAAGGAGCTGCCGTTTCCGGTCGACCGGGTCTGGGAATGGCACATGAGTCCGGGCGCCCTCGAGCGCCTGATGCCTCCGTGGGAGGACGCGCGGGTGGTGGGGCGACGAGGAGGTATCGGCGACGGCGGAACCGTGCATGTGAAGGTCCGGCGCGGTCCGGTGAAGATGGACATCAAGGTGCGCCACACCGACTTCGAGCCCGGCAGGTTGTTTGCCGACGAACAGGTCTCGGGACCGATGGGATCGTGGGAACACCGTCACGAATTCGAGCCCAGGGGAAGCGACGCCTGCCTGCTGCGCGACCGGATCAGGTACGAGCCACCGCTGGCCGCGGCAACTGCGGCGCTCGCCGGGTCCACGATCGAGGCTGAGCTGAAGCGTCTCTTCCGCTTTCGCAATCAGCGGCTCGCGCAGGATCTCGCGCGTCATGGGGCGTACGGCGGTCCCCGTCTCAAGGTGGCGATCACCGGCGCGAGCGGTTTCGTCGGGTCGGCGCTGCGGCATTTCCTGACGACGGGCGGCCACGAGGTGTTGCCGATCGTGCGGCGCCGGCCGGACCGTGACCAGGGCGAGATCTACTGGGACCCGATGGAACGCAAGATCGAGGGGAGCCGGCTGGAGGGAGTGGACGCGCTGGTGCACCTGGCGGGAGAGAGCCTGTCGCGCGGACGCTGGAATCCGGCCAGGAAGCGGTCGATCTGGAAGAGCCGGATCGTGGGGACGCGGGTGCTGGCCGATGCGCTGAACCGGTTGCGCGAGCCGCCGCGTGTCTTCGTGTCCTCATCGGCGATCGGGTACTACGGGAACCGCGGCAGCGAGAAGCTCGTCGAGCGGAGCAGGCCCGGGAGCGGTTTCCTCGCGGATCTGTGCCGCGAGTGGGAGAGCGAGGCGTTCAGGGCCAGGCGCTCGGGGGTGCGCGTGGTCGCGCTCAGGACGGGACTCGTGCTCAGCCCCGGGGGCGGCGCGCTCGGCACGATGCTCCTCCCCTTCAAGTTGGGGATCGGGGGACGGCTGGGGTCGGGGCGCCAGTACGTGAGCTGGATCGACCACGACGACCTCGTCGCCCTGATCTTCCACGCCATCACAGACACCTCGGTGCGGGGACCGGTCAACGGCACCGCCCCCCACCCCGTCACCAACGCCACCTTCACCACCAGACTCGGTCACGCGCTCCGCCGCCCCACCCTGCTGCCCGTCCCGTCGCTCGCGGTGCGCGGCATGTTCGGCGAGATGGGGAAGGCGCTGCTGCTTGATGGCCAGCGCGTGCTCCCGGAGGCGGCGCTCCGCAGCGGTTTTCGCTTCGACTTCGAGGGCATCGGCGAATCGCTGGCGTTTCAGCTGGGCCGGGCCGCCGGGTCCTAGCTGGGAGCGAGCGGACCGCAGTGTCGTCCACCGGCGTGCCCCGACCGCGGGAGGAACGGACCGCAGTGTCGTCCGCAGGCACCTCCCTGAAGCGCGGCGACCTCTCGCCCGACCCCGTCGAGCAATTCGGCCGCTGGTTCGCCGAGGCGGAGGCCGATCCGCGGATCGTCTTCGCGGAGGCGGTCTGCCTCTCCACGCTGGGCCCCGGCGACACCCCGGAAGGCCGGATGGTGCTGTTGAAGCACTTCGACGAGCGGGGTTTCGTCTTCTACACCAACCTGGCGTCGGCCAAGTCGCGGTCGCTCGCGGCCCACGCCAGGGCGGGCCTGACCTTCTACTGGCAGCCGCTGGGGCGCCAGGTTCGGGTGCGGGGCGCGGTCGAGACGGTGTCGGCGGCGGAGGCGGATGCCTACTTCGCCAGCCGCCCGCGGGGCAGCCGGTTGGGCGCCTGGGCCTCGGACCAGAGCCGGGTGCTGGCAAACCGTGAGGCGCTCGAGGCCCGGCTCGCGGGGCTGGAGGCGCGCTACGCGGACCGCGAGGTTCCCAGGCCGCCCCACTGGTCCGGCTACCGCGTGGTGCCCGAAGCGGTCGAGTTCTGGCAGGAGGGGGCGGCGCGGCTTCACGACCGGTTCCGGTACCGGCGGAGGGGGGCGGGGGGATGGGAGGTTCGGCGGCTGTATCCGTAGTCGGGCGTTGCAGGGGCTGGACAGGCTCGCCATGTAGAATTACGTTCAAATGAACCGGTAGTGGGGGTCATATGAACGAACAACAACGACGCTCCTGCGCCTACGATCCCGCGGATCTGCCGGCCCGGCTGGTGCGCGAGGCAAGGCCGGTGTACGGCGACCCGGCAAGCCTGGAGGAGTTGCGGCATGTGGTGGAAACGGGACTCCCGGTGGAGGCGGTGAAGGTTCTTCAGGCCGAGTTGAAGCGTTTCGGGGTGCGGCGCGCCTCCGAGTTCGTGAACCGGATCGTTCCCCGGGCCACCCGGAAGCGGCGCAAGCGGCTCAAGCGGGAGGAAGGGGAAGCGATACTGCGTGTGGCCGCGACGGTGGCGCTGGCCGTCTACGTCTGGGGTGAGGAAGAGGGGGCGGCGGAGTTTCTGACGCTTCCGCACCCAATGTTGGGGGGTGCCGTGCCCATCGAGTTGGCCCTTTCGGAGGTGGGAGTGCGGCAGGTGGAGGATATGCTGTGGGGAATCCACTACGGCTTGCCGATTTGAAGCCCCGGGAAGTCTACAGGATCCACGACCGCCGCTTCCCTGCGCTGAGCGGTGGGGGGGCTGCAATCCGTGGCGGAAGGTGGAATCCGCCGGGGATTCCCGTGGTCTATACATCGGTGGCTTACGAAGGCACCATCCTTGAAATGTTGGCTCGGGTGGTCGCGCGAGGTGTGCCCACCGGCCAGGTCGCATCCCGGATCGTGTTGCCGGAGAACGCAGCCGTACACACCTTCGACGAAACCGGGCACCCGGACTGGCGCAGATGGCGTCGCTCCCACGATGTGGGGCGGGAGTGGGTCGACTCGGGTCGGACGTTCGCCCTGGTCGTGCCCTCGCTGGTGGCGCGGCCGTGGGGCCGCAACGTCGTGCTTAATCCGGCCCACCCCGACTTCGCCCGCGTGCGGGTGGCCGAGGTGGTGGATGTGCGCTGGGATCCGCGGTTGTATTGACGGCGGGATGGCTACCCGGGGGTGCGCCCCAACCCCGCCCGGCGGTATCATCCACGTCCGCCCGGTCACACCCTTCCCCCAGCCTCGGAGTCACCCCCCTTGCAATACGCCCGCCTCGGCGACAGCGGCATGATCGTCTCGCGCATCGCGCTCGGCTGCATGAGCTTCGGCAGCCGCGAGTGGCGCCCCTGGATCCTCGAGGAGGACGAGGCCATGCCCTTCTTCCGGCGCGCCGTCGAACTCGGCATCAACTTCTTCGACACGGCGGACGTGTATTCGCTCGGGGTCAGCGAGGAGATCACCGGGAAGGCGGTGCGCGAGTTCGCGTCCCGCGACGAGGCGGTCGTCGCCACCAAGGTCAAGATGCGCATGGGGCCGGGGCCGAACCGCGGCGGCCTGTCGCGCAAGCACATCGTCCAGTCGTGCGAGACCTCGCTCAAGCGCCTGGGCGTGGAGCGGATCGACCTTTACCAGATCCACCGCTGGGACGCGGGCGCCCCGGTCGAGGAGACGCTGGCCGCGCTGGACCAGCTCGTCCGCCAGGGTAAGGTCCTCTACCTCGGCGCGTCGTCGATGTACGCCTGGCAGCTCATGAAGATGCTGTCGGTGTCGGAACGAAACGGCTGGGCGCGCTTTGTCTCCATGCAGAACCATTACAACCTGGTCTACCGCGAGGAGGAGCGGGAGATGATGCCGCTCTGCGCCGCGGAGGGGATCGGGGTGATTCCATGGTCGCCGCTGGCGCGGGGGCTGCTCACGGGGAAGCGGCGGCGCGCGGAACAGGCTGCCTCGCTCCGGGATGCGAACGACGATCTGGCCGGCGAACTCTACGATCACGAGAGCGACTGGGAGGTGGTGGACGCCGCGGTGCGTGTGGCCGGGCGGCGGGGAGACGAGCCCGCGCAGGTGGCGCTGGCGTGGCTGCTGTCTCGGGCGGCCGTGGTGGCGCCGGTCGTGGGATTCACGAAGGTGGAGCAGATCGACTCGGCGTGTGCGGCTGTGGATCTGGCGCTCACCGACGAGGAGTGCGCGGAAATGGAGGCGCCCTACCGGCCGCATGCCGTACGTGGGTGGCTGGACGGGCCGGTGCAGCTGCCGGGGATCAGCTCGTGAGCGGGCAGGGGAGGGCTGCGGTCGCCGGCGGTGTTGGGCGCGCCGGTGCAGCCGGGGTGCAGCGGAAGGGCATCCCCGGATTGACGCTGACCCGGGCCGACTTCGAGGCGGCGCGCCGGCACGTCGCCCCCCACGTCTACCGCACCCCGATGCTGACCAGCCGGTCGCTCAGCGAAGTGTGCGGCCTGGACGTGCGGCTCAAGGCCGAGCTGTTTCAGCGCGGGGGGTCCTACAAGGTGCGGGGACCGCTCAACAAGATCGCGAAGCTGAGCGACGAGGAGCGGGCGCGGGGGGTGATCTGCTCGTCGGCGGGCAACCACGCGCAGGGCGTGGCGATCGCGGCACGGCACTACGGCGTGCGCGCGGTGGTGGTGATGGCCGAGAACGCCACTCGCTCCAAGATTGCGGCCACGAAAGGGTATGGGGCCCGGGTTGTGCTCCACGGCAGCATCTGGGACGAGGCCAACGAGAAGGCCCTCGAGCTGGTCGAGGCGGAGGGCCTCACCTACATCCACCCCTTTGACGACCCGGACCTGATCGCGGGGCAGGGCACCGTGGGCCTGGAGATCACGGACCAGTTCCCGGAGGCGGAAATGGTGGTCGTGCCGATCGGCGGAGGGGGCCTCATCTCCGGGATCGCGATGGCGGTGAAGTCGGTGAAGCCGGGTATCCGCGTGATCGGGGTCGAGTCGTCGGGGGCTCCGGCCATGCAGCGCAGCGTGGAGTCGGGGCGGTGCATCGTCCTCGACGAGGTCGGGTGCGTCATCGACGGGCTTCGGGTGAAGCGGGTGGGGGACTACACCTGTTCGGTCGTCTCCCGCTTCGTGGACGGGATCGTGACGCTGCCGGACGAACGGATCTTCGACGCCGTGCTCTGGTTGATGACGAGGGCGAAGCTGGTGACCGAAGGGGCGGCCGCGTCGCCGGTGGGGGCGCTGCTCGAGGGCCTGGTGGACGTACCCGCGGGGACGAAGACGGTCTGTGTTCTGAGCGGAGGGAATCTGGATGTGGAACAGTTGCGCGGGCTGTCCTGGAACTGAATCGGCCCGCGCAGGCCGCCGGGGACCGAGAGCATGAGCGCAACGCCGAACACCCACTTCATCGTGCGCCTGGCCGCCGAGGTCGCCAGCAAGTCGAACCGGACTCGTCGCCGCTTCCATAAACGGTTGGTGGCCAATCTGAAAGATGCGCTGAGTTCAAGTGACACTGGAAGCAGTGTGAGTGACCGCTGGAGTCGGCTGTTCGTGACGGTCCCGGATGCGGGCGCCATGTCGGCCGCCAGGCGCGTCTTCGGGATCAGCTCCTTCTCCGAGGTGGACGCCGTGGTGCCTGCCGACCTGGAGACGATCGTGCGGGCCGGGCACGAGTCGTACCGTGAAGCGGTCACCGGCCGGCGCTACGCGGTGGCCGCCCGTCGCACCGGCCGCCAGAGCTTCTCGTCGCAGGACATCCGCGTGGAGCTGGGCGCGGCGCTCAACCCGTACGGCACCGTCGACCTGACCACCCCCGAAGTCACCGTTTCGGTCGAGGTGCGCGACGACCGGGCCTACCTCTTCGCCGGCCGCGTCGAGGGCCCGGGAGGGTTGCCGCTCGGGGTGCAGGGAAGGGCGGTGTGCCTCATCTCCGGCGGCTTCGATTCGGCGGTCGCGGCCTGGCTGCTCCTCAAGCGTGGCGTCGCCCTCGACTACGTCTTCTGCAACCTGGCCGGGCCCGCCTTCGAGCGGTCGGTGATCCAGGTCACCAGGGTGCTCGCCGACCGCTGGAGCTACGGCGACCGCCCCCGCATGCACGTGGTGGATTTCGGCGACGCGGTGCGTGACCTGCAGGACCGGGTGACGCCGCGCTACTGGCAGGTCGTCCTCAAGCGGCTGATGTACCGGGCGGCCGGGCAGGTGGCCGGTGAGATCGGCGCGGATGCGCTGGTGACCGGCGAATCGCTTGGCCAGGTGTCGTCCCAGACGCTCCGCAACCTGCGCGCCATCGAGGCGGTGGCGGCGTTGCCGGTGCTGCGCCCGCTGGTGGGCTTCGACAAGGAGGAGATCATCCGCATCGCGAAGCGAATCGGAACGGCCGCGCTCTCGGCCCGCGTCCGCGAGTATTGCGCGATCCTCGCGGGCAAGCCGGTCACGGCGGCGAAGGTGGGCGCGGTGGACCGGGAGGAGGCGCCGGTGGATCTCGCGCTGGTGGACCGGGCGGTCGCGGAGCGCAGGGTGCTTGACGTGCGGAGCGTGCAGGACGCCGACCTGAATCGCGACTACCTCTGGACGGATGTGACTTCGGACGGTTCGCGCGTGATCGATTGTCGGCCCGCGCACCAGGACGACGGCTGGCGCCATCCCGGATCCCGCCGGATCCTCCCCTCCGAGTTCCCCGCCCTCGCGGGGAAGCTGCAAAAGACCGGCCGCTACGTCCTGTTCTGCGACAACGGCACCCAGTCCGCGCAACTTGCGAACCTGCTGCAGACGGTGGGGTATGAGGCCTATGCGCTGAAGGGTGGAACCCGGGCCCTGCGGCACGGGTCGGGTCCCGGATCAACCCGCGCGAGCACGGAGGAGCCACGCTGACCTCATGAGACACCTGTTGTTCTCGGGTCCATACTCGTCCAGGAGTCGTCGCACCCTCTTCCCTGCGATCCCGGCACTCCCCGCCGTGTTTGTGCTTTCCGCCTGCGAGGGCCTCAAGCCCCCGGTCGCGTGCGACACTCTGGAAGACCACACCATGTTTGTGCGTCAGAGCCGGCGCGTCACTCCCTGTTTCGAAGATCCGGAGATGGGCGCGGTCACGCTGGGCGTGGAATCGTCCGACACCACGATCGTCACGGCATCGATGGTCGGGCTCCACGTGAGGATCGAGGCGGTATCCGTGGGGAGCGCCACCATCACGGTGACCGCCACGGATCCCGACCTGCTGACGACCTCGGCGGATTTCGCGGTCACGGTGCCCAACCGGCCGCCGTGGCGGCGCAGACGGATGCCGGACGTGGATCTGTTCCCTGAAGGCGTGTCCGTGCGGCCGCTCTCCCATTACTTCGCCGACCCCGAAGACCAGGAGCTGGGCTACTCGGCCACCTCGTCGGATCCGGCCTCGGTATCGGCCTCGCTGACCGGGGACGCGCTGGTGCTCCATGCCCTCGGCGAGGGGTCCGCAACCGTTACCGTGACGGCGACCGATCCCTACGGTGACATGGCCGTGGAGGAGTCCATAGCGACCGTGAGGGTTCCGGTCGGTGTGTTCAGGGACGACTTCGATGGGGCCGAGAGCCTGTCCAGCTGGGAGCTGAACGGCGATTCCCATGCGATTGTCGCCGAGGGCAGCCTCCGGCTCTACAACGTTGTGGTCGGGCTTCCGGGCTGGGCCAGGACCGGGGTCGCGGCAAAGCCATGGAGCGCCACTGCATCGGTGGCGAATGCGACGGACAGTGTTTCCGTGTCGCTTGTTGCCGGAATCGACCACGCGCGGTACACCGCCTACCTCATCCAGATCGGACCGGACGTGGGAACCGGTCTGGAGCAGACGAACTATCGGTTTTTCGTCTACGATGCCGGCCAGCGGTCCTGGACGAACACGGATGGCTGGCACGGGCAGTCGGAGGGAATCGCGGGCGTGGGCGAATTCACCGAGGTGACGCTTGCCGTCCAGGGCGGGAATCTCACGGTGCACGCCGGGTCGAGCGAGTTGGTCCGGGTGGACTTGGAGAGCAACGGTCTGTCGGACGAGCTGGTTTACCTGGTGGTGGCGAGTTGGCCCAGGTGTTGTGCAACGGGTCATGCCGCGGTCGTCGATTGGATCGAACTGGGCGGAATCCCGGTGGAGGGATCGTCGATGGAGGGATTCCACCCCAGCGCTGATCCGGTCATGCGGTTTTCCCGAAGCCGGCTCGAAGGCTTTTCCGGCCCCGTCCGCAAGTTCGAGCCCGTCGAGCCGCGGCCGCGTGCCGGGAACCGGAGGGAGTAGGCGGGGATCCCGGGCGCCGGCCTTGGCCGGATTGGCGGGCGCGTTCGTCCTTACGGTCATCTTCCAGCTAGATTTGATCCCCCGGTCAGCCGTAGACCGTGGAGTATCAATCCCCATCACAGCAACGCACGGCCGCCTTCCACGAGGACCACCATGACGCTCCGCATCAACGACATCGCCCCCGACTTCGACGCCGAGACCACCGAAGGCCGCATCAGCTTCCACGACTGGATCGGCGACGGCTGGGCGATCCTCTTCTCCCACCCCAAGGACTTCACCCCCGTCTGCACCACCGAGCTCGGCACCATGGCCGGCCTTGCCGGTGAATTCGCGAAGCGCAACTGCAAGGTGCTGGGGATCAGCGTGGACGGGGTCAGCGACCACAAGGAATGGTCCCGGGATATCGAACGCTCACAGGGCCATGCGCTCAACTACCCGCTGGTGGGCGATCCCACGCTCGCGGTCGTGAAGCGCTACGACATGCTCCCGGCCGGCGCCGGCGACACCAGCGAGGGCCGCACCCCGATGGACAACGCCACCGCCCGTTCGGTCTTCGTGATCGGTCCGGACAAGCGGATCAAGGCGACGCTGACCTACCCGATGAGCACCGGCCGCAACTTCGCCGAGATCCTGCGCCTGCTCGACTCGGTCCAGCTGACGGCGAAGGAGCAGGTCGCCACCCCGGCCAACTGGGAGCGGGGGGACGACGTGATCATCCTGCCGGCCGTGTCGGACCAGGACGCGAAGGAGAAGTACCCGGAGGGCTGGGAGCAGCCGCTGCCGTACATGCGGATCGTCCCGCAGCCGGAGTAGGCGCCTTCGTACACGCGCCCGCTGGGCGCAGCCCTACGGAATCAGCCTCCGCGCCCGCGGCCGCACCAGGAACAGCCCCTCGCGCCGGCTCGACAGCAGCACCGTCCCGCTCTCGAAGTAGGGATAGACGCTCCACGTGCCGTCGAACCCCGCCTCGTCGGCGCTCCACGGAGTCGTGTCGAAGTACCCGAGCTCGACGGGGTTTTCCGGATCGCTGATGTCGAGCACGCGCAGCCCGGCCCGGTTGTTCGACATGTAGAGCCGGTCGCCCTTCACATACAGGTTGTGGTCCGTGACCTTCGTGGGGCTGAAGTACTCCTTGATCAGGACCGGGTCGTCCAGGTCCGCCAGGTCCCAGATCAGGGTGCGCGTGGCCTCCACCAGACCGGCAAGTTCGTCCGTCTCGTCATTCGAGTAGAAGTAGCGGTGGTCCTCGGTGAGCCAGCCCTGGTGAGCGTACGAAACGTTGGGATAGGCGGCCTTGGCGACCGCGATGGGGTTGTCCTTGTCGGTCACGTCCGCCACCGACAGCGCATTCTCGTTCGAGTTGACACAGATCTCGCGGCCCCGGTAGTCCTCGTCGGGTCCGTGATAGATGACGCACTGCGTGTCATGGGAGTTGCCCGTGTTGGACCGTCCCGTGTTTTCATGCGCGAAGCACCCCGCGAAGACCGGATTGAGGGGGTCGTTGATATCCACGATGTGCGAGCCGCCGCCGCAGGTCTCGCCGCCGCCCGAAGACCCGACCAGGTAGGCGAAACCCGTATTCTCGTTGATGGCCACGTTGTGTGAGGAGGCGATCCCGGTATACATCGCCGTCGCCTCGAACTCCCGTGGCTCGGTCACGTCGCGGAGCCCGGTGAGGTCGAAGACCTGCATGCCGTGTTCGCCGGCCCCGTCGGCAACGATGAAGGCGTGGTCCTTGAAGACCTTGATGTCGCGCCAAGTGCTGGGCGGGCTCCCATCGGTCCTGGCCAGGTTGCCCAGGTAGCGGGGGTTGTAGGCGTCCGTCACGTCGACGAACGATGTCCCATCCATCCGGCCGACCAGCGCGTACTCCCGCCCGCTCTGCGGGTCGGTCCAGCCCCAGAATGTCGTTGAGGCGCGCGCCTCTGGCGGCCCCGATTTCCTCGCGCGGCAGGAACGAGAGCAGGTCGACGTGGTCGCAGTCGTAGTCGGCGGCCTCACCGTCGTCGCAGGCGATTTCGCCTCCGGTGATGGCTGGGAGGGGCGCGTGCTCGGCGACGAGCCGACCCGATCGCACCCATTCACCCGACTCGTTGGAATACACGAGAACCGCTCCCATGCCGAAGTCGGCGGACGGGTCGGCCGCGAGCGCGAGCTGCCCCGAGAGGGACAGCGTCGTCCTTGCGGGGGTTCCGTCCTCGTTGTACAGGGGTGAGGCGCCTGCGGACATCCACCCTCCCGCGTAGCGGCGGTACGCGAAGAACCTCAGGGCGCCGCCGACCAGCAAGGTTTCGCCGTCGGCTGCCAGCGTCTGTCCGAATCCCGCGCTCGTCTCCTCATCGGGGGCCTCCAGCGTCCCGGCCGACTGCCAGGTCCCGTCGACTTTTTCGTAGCGGTGGACGACCCCCCCGCGCATCTGCCCGACAAGGATCTCGCCCCCTCCGACGGCGACGGAGGACCCGAAGAACGAGCGCGATCCGGTCCCGTCCGGGGGTGTGAGAACCGCGGTCGACTCCCACTGCCCGCCATCGTCCGGTCGCTCGTAGAGCTGAACGGCATCTTGGCCGGGATTGCCGATGGCCAGGAGATTGCCCGCGAGTGCGACCGGGGTGGTGGCGATCGGACCCGGTGATCGTGGCACGATGAACTCTCCGGTCTGTGACACGTCCATCGCCTCGGCGCCGACACGGTACATGTGCATTGCCATACCGCCCACCCGCCCCGCCATGGTGACCATGAGGTCGGATCGGTAACCCGCCAATGGATCGGCGACTCCTGCGCCGTGGCTGACACCGAAGGGCCACTCCTCGACCGCTTTCCCGCTCCCGATCTCCTGCAGACGATAGGCGTAAACCATCCCCCCACCCATGCCGTCGGCTCCGATCCAGACGAAGTCACCCGCGTGCGCCAGTGACTTGCCGAAGCGGTCGCCGGTGCTCGACCTGTCACTTCTCAGCGCGGCCACCCGGGTCCACTCCTCGCCGTCGCGCGCGAAGACCCATACGGTACCGGGCTCCCGTTCGTGGGCCGCTTCGCCGACGAGAATGTAGTCGCCTGCGATCAAGACGGCGCCGCCGAAGGCCTGGGAGGCGGCAGGAGTGGGCATGGCCGCGGACACCGAAGCCGCGACGACGACGGCGGTTACCGCGAAAACAGGCACCAGTCGGGTGGACCGGCTGCGATTGACGGAACAGGCGTCCGCCAGGAGTTCGAACAAGCGCACGGCGAGATCCTCCGCTCGGCAAGTGGGAAAGGGTTCGGTAATCTATGCCGCTTGTGGACCACGGTCGATGGGCTACCGAACCCCCGCCGGCAACCGCCTCACGACCACCTCCGGCACGTCCAGCTCGTTGATCTCCAGGTAGGCGGCCAGGCCGTCCGGTCCGAAGGCCACGGGCATCACCGCGCTCGGCAGGGTGCCGATGTACGCGCCGTCGGGCGTCAGGATGTCGATCGGAGCGGACCTGCGTGGCCGCGGCCTGTCCTGTGAGGGAGCGAAGGTCCCCGACAGCATCGTTTCGAAATCCAGATCGGGGAATCCCCCGGCGGGGACGCGTCCCACCCAGATGTTCCCCTCCCAGGTGGTCTCGAGCGCCTCGATGAGCGGGATGTCCCCGGTGAACCTCGCCTCGCCGATGCGCGAGATCAGGTTGTCGATGCCGCCGACGTTCGCGGCCACCCCTTCCCCCTTGGCGGCCGCCTCCCTGAAGCCGCCCTGAAGGTACTTCGTGTATTCGTCCAGGCGCCGGTCGGTCCAGGTACGCGGTGCCAGGCGGCGAACCAGGATGCGGGTCACTTCCGGGGTCGGCCCCGTGATCCGGATGGCGTAGTCCCGCGAATGCGAGATGGCCACGGCTCCGCCCGGTAGCGGCCCGAACAGGAACTGCGTCTGGAAGCCCGCCTCGTCATCCCTGCTCATGACGGCACTGACGGTGTCCTCCCTGCTGTCCTCTTCGCCGAGGTGCAGGCGCAGGACCTGCAGGGGACCGTCGACGATCCTGATCGCCCCCTCTCTGGTTACGGAATCGATCTGCACTTCCCACACCCGGGTGACGCGCAGGATCAGATCTCCCGACCAGCGGTCCGCCATGCGCAGCCGGGGATTCCTGGCCGGTGTCTCCGCGGGGGTGCGGTTGTGGTTCGGTCCGACGCCCGGATACCGCACCATGCGCTCGAAACTCCCGCCCGGAGCGAACACATGATAGGCGAAGTGTCCGTTGTCGGGCACCACGGTGCGGCCGTCGGGGAGCGCGAAGGCCTCGGTCGCGTCGCGGAACTCTCCCGGACCCTCGCCTTTCCGGCCGAAGCGCCTGACCAGGGTCCCCCGCGGATCGACGACGATCACTTCCAGTTCGTCTCCCGACAGGTCGGCGACGTGGAGGTTCCCGTTCGCGTCGAAGCCCAGGGAGGTGACCGTGGTCAGCAGTTCCCAGTCGGAGCCGCCGCCGACCCGGTAGACCTCGGGGAAGTCGGCGTCCAGAAGCCTGTCTTCGACCGGCAGTTCGACGATCTGCTGTGCGTGTGCGGGCCCGGCGATCACCAGGGCGATCGCGATCCGGGCCGGAATGCGGGAAGGGGACAGGCTCATTCGGAAGAGTACACGCTGCGCCCACCGCGCCGCCAGCACCTCCGCGAGTTAACGGGGCCGGACGACGAACAGCCCCCCGCTCCGGCTGGACACCAGCAAGCTGCCGCTCTCGAAGAACGGATAGACGCTCCACGCGCCCACGAACCGTGTCTTGTCCGCTCCCGGGGAAGTCGTGTCGAAATAGCCCGCTTCGACGGGGTTCTCGGGGTCGCCGATGTCCAGCACGCGCAGGCCGGCCCGCTTGTCGGTGATGTAGAGCCGGTCACCGCGCACATGGAGGTTGTGTTCGGGACCGCCGGCGGGCGCGAAGTACTCCTTGACAAGGAGGGGATCGTCCAGATCCGAGACGTCCCAGATCAGTGTCCGCTGGCGCTCCTCCGTTGCCGTCATCTCGTCCATCTCGTCGGTGGAGTAGAAGTGCCGGTGATCCTCGGTGAGCCAGCCCTGGTGGGCGTAGCCGATGCGAGGATACTGGGCGGTCGCAATGGGATCGGGGTTCTGCTTGTGGGTGAGGTCCGCAATGGAAATGGCGGTCTCGTTCGCGCTCAGGCAGATTTCGCGGCCCCGGTAGGCTTCGTCAGGGCCATGATAGACGACGCACTGGGCGTCATGGGTGGTCCCCGTGAGCTGGCGGCCCGTGCCGGGATGCGCAAAACAGCCGGCGAACACCGGATCCAGCGGTTCGCCGATGTCCACGATGTGCGCGCCCCCGCCGCACGTCTCCCCACCCGACGAACCCAGCAGGTAGGCGAACCCGGTTTCGGCGTTGATCGCCACGTTGATCGAGGCATCGACACCGTTGTAGACAGCGGAGGGCGTGAAGTCACGGGGTTCGGTCACACCTTCGAGCTGCCGCAGGTCGAACACCTGCATTCCATGCCGTCCCGCGCCGCCGGCTACGATGAATGCGTGGTTCTTGAAGACCTTCACGTCGCGCCAGATGGTGATCCGACTGCCGGGGGTGGCGGCCAGGCTCCCAAGGTAGCGGGGCAGGTGGGGTTCGGTGACGTCGACGAAGGCGACCCCGTCCATGCGCCCGACCAGTGCGTATTCCCCGCCGGTCCGCGGATCCGTCCACCCCCAGACGTCGTTGAGCAGGATGCTGTCGGCCGCACCCAGTTCCCGTCGCGACAGGTGGGAGAGGAGGTCGACGCGGTCGCACGCGTAGCCGTCGGCGGTTCCGTTCTGGCAGGGGGTCACGTGAACGGGTTCCTGAGCCGTGCCGGGTGCCGGGAGGATGAGGAGCAGGATGGGGGCGGAAAGCGCGGATGGTCGGAGGAGCCGGAACTGCGGGTTGCACTTCGATTCTTCCATCGTTATAAGGCCCCGTGGCGTCTCTGCGACGGCAGGACGGCCGCCTGTCTTCCGGTGACGGCCTATCGACAGCGTTCGGCACATCCTAATCCGCTGGTCCCCCGCACGCCACCAATCCGTCGTGTCCGAAGGCTCCCCGGATCCGCGTTCCTGCTAGTGGCAATGTCACACCTCACACGTCGGATATAGGCGCTTGACGCGTGCGTCGTCCGTGGTGAATCGCCAGTCGGACTCGGCTCGGGATTCGGTCTCTGGCCGCCTGCCAGGCGGAAGTCAACGCTCTGCCGCAGCGGAATCACCCAGCCGACGCGCTGGCACGGTCTAATGGCACCCGCCGCACCGTCTCGTGCGAGACGCCGCACCTGACGCCGGCACGAATCCCGCCGGTGGCCTGTCCCATTCCGACATGCTCGCGTCCCGGGTTTTGCCGCGGCGGCGGGTGGGCGCCGGATCACGCCATCGCCTCTAGCGCCTCGAGTTCCAGCGACAGCGGGACCGCCGAGTCGACGAAGCGGGGGGCGCCGTTGGAGAGGCGGTTTGGGGGGCGGGGGCGGGGGCTCCGGCAGTTTCCGGATGACCTCCGGCAACGGGGGCGAGCCTCCGAGCACGGCACCCTCGCGCGTGAAGAATGCGGCCTTGCCGTCACCATGCGCGTCCCCCCCCTCGTGGACCAGGCGGTGGTGCCGGCGGCAGAGCAGGATCGTGTTGGCCAGGCTCGTCTCGCCGCCATCCGCCGATTTGGGACGCTCACGCTCGCTTGGGACAGCGAACCAGCGAATCGGGACACTCACGCCCGGAGAGGCCCGGGGATCCGCGAATCGGGACACTCATGCCCGCAGGGGACTGCCGCCAGCCGGCGATTGTGGAACCGCGATGCCGGGGAGGACCGGACCGGAGTCGGTCCCCCACCCGCCGCCGCGGCAAATCCAGGGACAGCCGCATGCTCGATTGGGACGCGTCGGCTCGATTGACTCCGCTCCCTGCGTGGCGTCATGTCAGTCGAGCACCCGCTCCATCCCCGCCGCGAAGTCGGCACTGCGCCGCGGCGGGATCACCCTCACGTGTGACATGACACTAGTTCCCGAAGAGTTCCTTGAGCGCCAGACCCATCCGCAACCGCCGCTCGATCGTGCTTTGCCACCCCCCCGGACGGGCGTCGAAGAGGTTGTCCACGCCCGCGCTCGCCTCCACCCCACCCCCGACCCCCCACGCGACCCGCACATCGATCGCCGTCAACCGCTCCTGCCTCCCGGCCTCCTCCCTCCCCCCGCCGCGCCCCATGCTCACGATCGGGGCGCTCCCGGTCAGGTTCTCCGTCACATCGAAACGCAGCCCGGATCCCCCGGCGATCCATGACACCCTGGCGTGCGCGGTGTGCCTGGCGCGGCGGTCCAACGGCGAATCGGAGGGAGTCGCCCTTGCATCCAGCCAGGCGTAGCCCGTGCTGAAGCGGATGCTCCCGAAACCCGCGCGCATACGGAGTTCAAAGCCCTGCGTCACCGCCTCGGCGACGTTTCGCGGCGAATAGATGAGCAATCCGCTCGGCGTGTTCCCGACAAACCCCGGCTCGATGAGGTCCTCGATCCGGTTCGCGAACACTTCGGCCTCGAAATGAAGACTCGAGCGCGGGCTCCACTCGACGCCGCCGGACGCGTTCCACGAACGTTCGGCTTCGAGCTCCGGGTAGCCCTGCAGCACGTACCCTCCGCCCAGATTGACGAACTGCCATGCCAATTCCTTGAACGAGGGGGCGCGGAACCCGCGTGCAACCGACGCACGCACTCGAAGCCGCGTCCCTACCGCGTGGGTCAGTCCGACGGCCGGCGCCACGTTGGTCCCCCAGCGGCTGTTCCACGTCAGCCGGGCACCGCCGCTCAGCACGGTGGCACCCAGCCGCCAGGCGTCCTGTGCGAAGGCGGCCAGTTGGCGGTCCGCCACCCGCTCCTCGATGAGCTTGTCGGGCGAACGGATGGCGCGATGGGCGCCCTCGACCCCCACATCCAGATGATGCCCGCCCGCTTCGGCGGAGTAGGTACTGCCGGCCCGCCAGATCCTCTCCCACTGGGCGGCGTCCCGGCCCCCGGCGATCGGCGCGTCGCCGCGGGCGCTGCGGTACAGGTGCTCGTATTCCTGCACGAAGACGCTCCCTGTCCACGTCCCCGGGCCCGTCCGCCGCCGACCCTCCAGCCAGCCGGAGTATCCTTCGTTGTCGTTGAAGCCGGAGAAGTCTCCGCCCACCGGCCAGCGCTGCCGCTCGCGCAGCCAGGAGAAATCCGCGCGCACATCCCAGCGGTCGCCCGCGTCCAGGTCGATTCGGGATTTCAGATCCCACACGCGGGCCAGCGGATTCGCGCTCGCTGCGTCCGCCCCTGCAACCCGGTCTTCCTGGCGCCAGCTTCCGGTAACCCGGTATCGCAGGCGTCCGCCGCCGCCGCTCGCCGTGGTTTCGGCTCCGAGGCGGCCCGCGGTGCCCGACACGGCGTGCGCGTCCACGCGAAACCCCTCGGCGGGGGCACGCGTGATCAGGTTGACGACGCCTCCCAGCGCATCCGATCCGTAGAGCGACGACAGAGGCCCCTTGACCACCTCCACCCGCTCCACGCCGGCCAGCGACACGCGGCTCAGGTCGCGGTTCTCGAGCAGCGTGCCGGCAGCGGGCCTTCCATCGATGAGCATCAGGACGCGTGCGCCGCCGATCCCCCGTATCATCAGGCTGGATCCCACCGGCGTCGCCCCGGTCACCTGCAGACCCGGCACCTGATCGAGGAGGCGATCCGCCGCGGCCGCCCCGGCCACCGCGATCTCCTCCGCCTCGATCGCCTCGAAGGGTATCGCCAGCTCCGCGCGCCGCCGCCCGCCCACCCCCGCCGTCACCACGACCTCGTCCAGCGCGAGCGGGTCGGGCGCCAATCCGATCCGCCATCCGGCCGCCACCACCTCTCCCCACTCCACCGTGCGGGTTCGGTAGCCCAGGGCCCGCACCTCGACCGCGCCACCGGGACCCCACGAGTCCGGGACCGAAAACGCCCCGTCCGTGTCCGTCACGACAGCGGCGCGGCCCCGTGACCCCGACACCCGCCCGGAAACGACATTCCCCCCGTCGACCCACCGCACCGCCGCCCCCGCGACCGCCCGGCCCGACTCCCGGTCGTGGACCAGGCCCTGTTTCTGCGCGGCCACGGACGACGGCCCCGGTGCCGCCGCCGCGAAGATGGCGGCCAGCAGCACCGGGACCCGCGCGCGCGTCCTCATCGCAGCCGCTGGAACCTCACCGATGCGAAGCCCGACTGGCCGGTGGCACTGTAGTAGTCGAAGATCTGCACCTTGTAGACCTCTTCGCCGGCACGCACGAGGAAGACGTTGTAGGTGGGCCACATGCGGCTGTTCTCCTGAATGTCGTACCAGAAGACCCCGGTTGCGTCACCGGTGGTGACCGGAAACGCGCCCGCGATGGCCGAAAGGAACCCGGCGTATTCGGGGGCGTCGTCGGCGCGCTGCAAAGCCGTGAAGTCGTCCGTCGCGTCCAGCGGGAAGGTGCCGGTCTGGCAGGAGGCGTTGACGTCGATGACGAGTTCGGGAGATGCGCTCAGATCCCACCCGCAGCCATCGCCCGTCCGCAGTTGATCTCCCTCCGCGAGTTCCAGGTAGACGGGACCGCGGGCGAAGCTTATCACCGCGGTGTCCGCGGACCCCAGGGTGCCGCCGGGATCGTGGCGCCGGTACTCGATGGTGAGTCCGAGCGGCCGCCTTCCGTCCATTCGGAGATCCACCACGCGAAAGACCGAGTGTCCCCGTCCGGAACTTTCGCGCACCTTCCACGCGGCTCCCGGGTTGGCCACGATGTTCCCGGCCCGGGGGTCGAAGCGGAACCAGGTGGAACCCTCGTCGGGCACCAGCACATCTTCGGCGAAGGCGGACGCGGCCGGGATGTCGGTGTCGGCCACCACGGCGAAGGCGGCCTCGCCGTCGGCCGCCGTCAGGGCCGTGACCTCCTCGGCCATCAGATCCGCGTTGTTGCCGATGTTGAATCCGGCGACCGCACCCGGGCCCGCGACGCCGCCGTTCAGGCGCACGGTGAACCTGCGGAACGCCATGTGCCAGGCGGTCGACGCGCCGGGGTCGGAGGGAGATACCAGCGAACCGCCGTCGGCGAGGTTCAGGTAGGCGAAGTTGATGGGCGACGACGCGTCCACGACGATCTCGCCCTCCTCGAAGACCTCTTCGGGGGGTGCGACTTCGGATTCGCAGGCTTGTGAAAACAGAAAAACGGCCAGGAGGGCCCCAGGATGGGCGGGTGATACTCCATGCGTGCCGGACATCAGGTCATCCTTTCCATGAAATAGCCGGTAGTCGCGGGTGACTACCGGATTGGCGAGAAGGGGATACAACGGGATCCGCCGGACAGGATGCGAGCGGCGATCCGGCCCCGGCGGCGCAGAAGGTGGCCGTGACGCGTCCCCTGATCCAATCCGTGACGAGGGGATGCGGGAGCAGGCTTCCTGCGGGCACGTAGTCGAGTCCGTCGAGGACTTCGCGGTAGGGACCGAATCCCGAAACGCGGTACGGAATCACGACGACCCGGCCCCAGCGCTCTGCCATCGCGGTGACGGCCGCCCGGATCTCCTGTTCCGCCTTGGCCCTCGGCGCGGCCCAGTCCTCCCGGAGCGTCGCGACACGGACCTCCGCGTATCCCTCGGAATGCAGACCCCGGGCTCCCACCTGCATCGCGGCGAGCAGAGCCCCGTTGTCCTTTTCGGAGCCCATGCCGTGCGCGATCAGCAGAATGCCGGTGTCCGAGGGGTCGGTGGCGCTCGCGCGTGCCCGGTCCGCCAGGATGCTCGTGACTTCGGCTGACCCGGAGAGCCCCTTGAGGTCCAGCAGGATGTCGCCTTTCACCTTGAGGGGTGCGAGTTCCGCGCCGTCGACCATACGGTGTCCGACCATGGCGCGAGCCGGCGCGTCCGAGCGGCGGCCGAAGAGGTACTCGGTGTGGTGCAGGAACGACCTGCCCGACACGAAGAGCCGGACCACCGCGATGGTGTGCACTCCCCGGTCGTACAGTGAATCGAGCGCCGCCTGCAAGGTGTGGGGATTCGCCATCCCCAGGGCGAGCGCGACCGGTATGCGGTCACGCAGAGGGGCGAGTGCGGTGTTTACGCTGGCATTCCAATCCGGTCCACCACCGTGGGCCATGACCAGGACGCCCGCCTTGCCGGTGGCGGGCGGGATCGCAGCTTGAACAGTGGTTTGGGAGCGGGAAACGGAGGGGAGTGGGGCAGGGGTCGTGCAGCCGGCGACCGCCCAGGACTGGACGGCGGCGACCGCGAACAAGCGGGTCCGCGCGCGGGTTTTCATCTATGAACACCGAGAGAACTCAGGACTATCGTGGTTCAGGGCGCGCATAAGCTAAACGGCAAATCGGGTTTGTCAAATCGGGGTGGAACGGGCCGGGGACCTGCGCCCACTAACCCCCGATCCGCCCCGCCAGAACCTCTACAAGGTGTTGAGCCCGGCGCCCCGTCCCGTCCCGGATTTGGGCGCGGCAGCTAAAGCCGTTTGCGACCACGACATCCGACGGTGGCGCGGCCCGCAGGGCGGGGAAGAGGCCGAGTTCGCCCATCCCGCGCGAGGTGCGCTGGTGCTTTGCCGTGTAGCCGAAGGATCCCGCCATGCCGCAGCAGCTCGACCGGATGGGCGTGGCGACCGTCCCGGGGAGCAGGGCGGTGAGGGCGTCGGCGGTAGAGGCTTCGGTCCCGGCGGCCTTCTGGTGGCAGTGGCCGTGGATCCTGACGGTCGAGCCGGCTCCGTCAGGTTCGGTCCGGGCGCCGGTCGAGACGGGCGGCGTTGCATGCCGCGACGCCAGGAACTCGTCCGCGAGGAATGCGTGGCCGGCCACCAGGCGGGCGTCCTCGCCGGGGCAGAGGTGGAGAGCTTCGTCCCGCAGGGTCAGCAGGCAGGAAGGCTCGAGGCCGACGATGGGGAAGCCCCGGCGGACGAGAGGGACGAGGGCATCCAGGGTGCGCCGAAGCTCCGCGCGGGCGTGGTCGAGAAGGCCGGCGGCGATCCAGGTGCGGCCGCAGCAGAGGGGTCGGCGGGGGCGGTTCGAGGCGCGCGCGGCGACCAAATCGCACCCGAGGCCCCGGAGCACGTCGCGGGCCGCCCGAGCGACGTTCGGGTCAAAATACCTGGTGAATGTGTCCACGAAGAGGGTAACAGGCCCTTCTGACCGGGGTTCCCCCCCTCCAGCAACCCCACTTGCGGACAGATTCATGGGGGAATCTGTCACGGAATCTGTCACGCCACACGAGCCTCCACCCCGCCCATCCCCCCCCTCCCCCAGCTCCCCATCCCGAAACGGCCGCCCGTGCCACTCCGGCAGCTCCCTCTCCGCCGCAATCCCGAGTGCCCTCTCTCCGGCCCACCGCAACACCCGGCTCCGGTTCCTCAGATTGCACAACCCCGGCACCCGCGCCGCCAGCGGCGCCAACCGCGGCAGGGAGGCGAAGAGACGCTCACGCAGAGGCACTCCGCACTCGCGGTTCCGCAGGTGCAGCACCTCGGCCTTCATCCGCGCCATGTCCACGCCCGCCGGGCATTCACGCTTGCAAGCCTTGCACCCCACGCACAGCTCCATCGCCTCGGCCACCTCGTCCCCCGCCAGTCCCCGGCCCCTCGACCCCCGCCGCTCCCCTCCCGGCCCATCGATCCCCCGCCCATCCCCACCACCCCCACGCCCACCC
>JAPPNO010000095.1 GCA_028873845.1 Gemmatimonadota bacterium
AAATCGGGCTGTCGAACATGCAACCACAATCACCGCAACAAGATGCGAAACTACCACCACATGCCAGCCCGGCGCCTCACCGCTCTCGGTGCTCGGGCGGCTTTGTCCACGGACTGCTGGATGTGGGGGATTCAGTCCCAATTCAATATGTATGCGCCCCAAAAGGAGACTTACGATGATGTCGCTTGACCGAAGCGACCACCCATAACGGATTCTTCCGGGTCATGTGCCCGTTGCAGCCCGCGAGGCCACGAGGAATGCCGCCCCTCGGGATCGGCCAGGGCACCGGGAAATGTCCGGACAATCGGGCGCATGGCGGAGTGGTGGACTCGGTCAACGGAATACGCGCCCGCGAGGCGCGGACCGGTGGAACAGTCCGCCGGGATTATCCTCCACCCCCTTTTTGGGAGGTTTGATCATGATGGGCGATAGGAGAAGGAAAATGAGCAGGTTCGGAATTGGTCGGTTCGTAGCCTCAGTTGCCGTCTTCGCAGTCCTGGCGGTGTCGCCGGCGATCGTGTCGCTGGCCGACTCCCACCTGGAGGGCGTCGGGCCTGCCATCGCGGCTGCGGTTTTCGGCGAGCCCGTGAGCGCGCAGGAGTGTACGGACATCAATGGCAATCCGCGGGTGTGCACGGCCACGGAGAAATTCGGGCACTGCATGAATGCCGCCGACGACAACTATGCTCAGTGCCTCGATTTTCACCCGTGGTGGCGAGAGTGGATGTGTTGGGCGGCCGCCGTGGTGGACACAACGGCTTGCGGTACGGGATTGGTGCGTAACGTCGCGACTGGATGACCGGGATCCGGAGTGGAGAATGCCAGGGCGTTCCGAAAGGATCGGATCACACTGGCCGCAACCATGAAGACGACGAACCTGCGGGTTGGCGGCAGGGGTCGGGATGCCGTCCCGGCACCAATTGAGGGCACACTCCGATGGTGAGCCCGGCCCGAGCCCGGGGCCCTCTGGGTCCGCAGGGAAGCAAATGCGGAGGTTCTCCGGGAGTTGGAGGACCTCCGCCGCTGACGTGCCATCCCCCGAATGACGGGTGCGCGAGAACCGGTCCCAAACCGATATGTATGCGCCCGCAAGGGCAGGTTACGATGGAGTCGTCCGATCAAGGCAGCCGTCCTCGCCCCGGGATTGTCCGGATATGGGAGCCGCCGCTACAGCCCTCGAGGCTACGAGGAACGCCACACCTCGATACCGGCGGTGGGCCCGCCAGGGCGTCGGCATTGCTCGACAGGCCGGGATGTGACGGATCGCAAGCCTCGGTCGGCGAAGACGCGTCCGTGAGACGCGGACCGGCGGCGAATATCCGCCGGAATCAACCTCCACCCCCTTTTTGGGAGGTAAGATCATGATGGACAATTGGAGAAAGAGAATTGGCAGGTTCGGATCCGTCCGGCGCTTGGCGTCGACCGCAGCGATCGCAATCCTGGCGGTGTCTCCGGCAATCGTGCCGATGACCGGCTTCGACCTTGATGGCGTCGGACTGGCCATCGCGGAGACGGTGTTCGGTGAGGCTTTGTACGCTCAGGAGCCCCCTGGCGAGCCCTCCCCCGCGGCGGAGTGCCTTACGGATGCCCACGCGGAGTTCCGGGCATGCCTCAAGCGGAACCCGTGGTATAAGGATGCCCTGTGCTGGGCAGCGCGAGCCGTGGACTACATGTCATGTGCTCTCGAGGTCGTCGCCACGTAGCCTTCACGCGGGGTCACAAGACCTGGAAGCGCGAAACCACCGATTCGTCCGAACAGGGACGGATCACATACGCGACAACCGAGAGAAAGACCCCTGTGGGGTGGCGGCAGAGGAAGGGATTCGATTCCAACGCCACTGAGCGGCATTCGTCGATGGCGGGCCGGACGTGAGCAGGAACACTCTGTCCACAGGGAAGCAACCGCGGAGGTTCTCCCGAAGCTGGAGGACCTCCGCCCTCGAAAGACGATGCGGGGCCCGGTTGAGGGGCGTCATTTGCGGTTTCCCTTCGTCGACCGAAGAGCCCTTCCTCCCTTTGCCGGACTCCAGTCCTCACGGCTAGAGAGGGCCTATTGCGCGCCCCATTATAGTATTAGGGAAAACCTGGCCCTCACTCCCCACAGCCGTCATGTCAGAAACCCCTTCGAGTCTGTCCGAAGCCCTGCTGGCCGATGTCTCCTTCGACCTGGGCTGGAGTCTGCTCGAACGGTTCGCGGTCCTCGTCAGGGAGTCCGGGTCGGCGGATGAACGGGCCGCCGCTCACTTCATCGTGTCGCGTCTCGAGGCCCTGGACATCCCTCATCAGGTCTACGAGCCCGAGCTGTATCTCTCCATTCCCCGCGGCGCCTCCGTCGACATTGCCGGCGGCAGCTTCTCCGCCAAGCCGCCTTCCTTCGCCGCCTCGACCGCCCGCAGGGGCCTGTCTGCGCCGCCGATTCACGTTCCCGCCTCGCAGGCTGCGGATACGTCCACTCTCTTCGACTCCACCCTCGGCACACTGCCGGAAGAAGTGGCCGGGAAGATCGTGGTGACCGAGGGCTACGCGATGCCCGTCGCGGTGGCGCAACTCGAGGCCGCAGGGGCCGTCGGCCAGGTCTACATCAACCCGGGCAGCCGCGTCCACTGGGGGATCTGCACCACCATCTGGGGTACTCCGGGTGATTCCCAGCGCCACCTGAAGCCCACGACGCCGGTCGCAGCCATCAACCGTCCGGACGGCGACGAGTTAATCCGGGCCATCGAGGACGGGCTGGACCGGATCACGCTCCACACGGACCTGCAGGAGGGCTGGTTCGACTGCCCCCTGCCCGTCGCCCGAATTGACGGCCGCGAGAAGGACTTTCTGCTCGCGCACGGACACTACGACTCGTGGGACATCGGGATCGGCGACAACGCGGTCGGTGACGCGACTCTCCTGGAACTCGCCCGGATCTTCCACGAGCACAGCGACGAACTGCGCCGCTCACTGCGCGTCGCCTGGTGGCCCGCGCACTCCACGGGCAGATACGGCGGGTCCGCCTGGTACGCCGACAACTTCGGGCTCGAGCTGTCCCGGCACTGCGTTGCGACCGTCAACATCGACTCGCCGGGCTGCCGGGGCGCCACGAACTACGACGAGGTGGCATGGATGGCCGAGGCCGGAGAGGTTTGCCGCACCTCCATTCATTCGGTCGCGGGCGTCGAGCCCGGACGCGAGCTGCCTCCCAGGGCGGGGGACTACTCGTTCAACGAACTGGGGATCTCGTCCTTCTTCATGCTCCTGTCGAACATTCCGCAGGAAGAGCGGGAACGTCTCGGGTTCTATCCGGTCGGAGGGTGCGGCGGCAACATCGCCTGGCATACCGAAGCGGACCGGCTCGAGGTCGCCGACCGGGACAATCTCGAGCGCGACCTGCGCGTGTACATCACGGCGATCACACGATTCCTGGACGACGAGATCATCCCGCTGGACTTCCGCGAAACGATGGCCGAGTTGAACGAGGCACTCGAGGGCTACGAGGCCACCGTCACCAAGGAGCTCGGAAAGAGGAAGTTCAATCTGAGTCCCGTGCGCACCGCGTTCGACGCCCTCGCGCAACGGGTGAGTGCATTCTACGAAGCCCTGGAGGAGGGACATCCGGACCCGGCCACCGCCAATGAAGTGCTTCTGAGACTCGGCCGGATTCTCGTCCACCTCGGATACGCGGAAGGGCCCCGCTTCGAGCATGATCCGGCGACGCCGCGCGCCCCTCTGCCAAAACTGGCCCGTGTGCCCGAGCTCGAGCCCCTGCGGGAGTCGGAGTCGGACAGGTTCCTCTTCGTGATGACCGAGGCGAGGCGCCAGATGAACAAGGTGGTCGAGGGCCTGTCGGAGGCCAGCCGGCTTCTGGACGAAGTCGCGAGGGAGACCGCTGCCGGTTAGGGGCCGGTCAGTAAGCGCCCCCGCCAACACAGCCAACCTTGTCCGGCGGCTGGAAACGTGCCAGCCTTACTGGCGGTTCTGGCTTCCCGGGGCATCGGTTTGCCATGGACCGCAACGCTTTGACAGGTCTTCAACGCAAGAGGAAGCAAGCATGAACAGATTGTTCCGAACCGTCTTCGTGACCCTGGCCGGCATCGGCCTTCTGTCCGGGTCGCTGAGCGCCCAGGGCTTCGGCGAGGGTGTGGTCGTGAACGGAGACGAGATCCTCGTGGCCGCGACCCGCGGTCCGGACGGGGGTGTCCTGTACGTCTATACCCGTAGCGGCGACGGCTGGGCGGAGACGGGCAGGCTCAGGGGTCCGGAGCCCGCCGAGGGGGACGGTTTCGGAACCTCCATGGCCGTCTCGGGCGACCGCCTGCTCGTTACGTCCTTCAGCCCGTTCCCGCCGGCGAGTGGGGCCGTCCATTCCTATGTGAGAGCGGGTTCGGAGTGGCGGCGCGAGGGCATGATCGTGGCCGACGGTCTGCCCGACGGAATGATCGTGGGGAATTCGGTCGTGCTCAGCGGCGACCGGGCCGCCCTGAACGCGGCCCCACCCCGCGGGGTAAGCGGCCTCGTGTTCGTTTTCCGGAACGAGAACGGCGCATGGGTTCAGGAGGCCGTGCTGGAGTCTCCCGCGGGAGACGAAGCCACGGGCTTCGGCGGTACTCTGGCCCTGTCGGGAGACATCCTGGTGGTTGGCGCGACCCAGTTCGATTCGGCGGCGGGCGCGGCGTACATCTACGAGCACGGAGCGGACGGCTGGACGATGACCGGCGAATTGACTTCCGACGGCGGACCGGGAGCCTGGTTCGGCGCTGGAGCCCTGGTCGTGGGAGACCGCGTTCTGGTGGCGGCGGGCAGCCCCTTCGGCCAGACCGCCGGAACCGTCACTGCCTTCGCCCGCCAGGAAGGCGAATGGACCGCCACCGGGTCGTACGTGGCCTTCGACGGCGGCATCGGAGACATGTTCGGCTCGTCTTTGGCGAGCGACGGCCACACACTCTGGATAGGGGCGGGGGGCTTGAACCAGCGCCGGGGAGCCATCTACGAATTCACGCCGGACGCCGACGGCGACTGGACCTCGGTCAGCAGGATCACCCTTCCCGACCCACAGCCCGGCAACGGACTGGGCCGGGTCGTGGCCCACGGCGGCGGCATTCTCGTGTCCGGTATGCCCGGCAACGACTACGGCGCCGGCACCACCCACATCTTCGAGCGCAGCGGTGAGGGCTGGAGCAGCAGCGCGTCGATCTTCGCGGAAATCGACGAGTTCGACCCGGTCGTCGGAGGACAGCTCGACTGCTCGGACGGCGAGGCTTCCGTTTTCGGCTGCAACGACGTGGATCTGGTCGCATACCTTCCGGTCAGCGCCCTGGGCGGCGAGCGCGGCACCCGCCTCAACGACATCTGGGGGTGGACCGATCCCGAGACCCGGCGCGACTACGCCCTCGTGGGGCGGATGGACGGCACCTCGTTCGTCGACGTGACCGATCCTGCCAACCCCGTCGTGGTGGGCAACCTGCCCAGGACCGAGGGGATCCGGGGAACCTCCTGGCGCGACATGAAGGTGTACAGCGACCACGTCTTCGTGGTGTCGGACATCGCCGGCGCACACGGGATGCAGGTCTTCGACCTCACGCGCCTGCGCGAGTTCTCGGGAACCATGCTCACCTTCGACGAGGACGCCCACTACGACCGCATCAACAGCGTCCACAACATCGTGATCAACGAGGAGACCGGCTTCGCCTACGCCGTGGGCAGCAGCGCCGGGGGCGACACCTGCGGCGGCGGGCTCCACATGATCGACATCCGGGATCCGAAGAACCCCACCTTCGCGGGCTGCTTCGCCGATCCGAGCACCGGACGTTCGGGAACGGGGTACACCCATGACGCGCAGTGCGTCATCTACCGCGGGCCTGACGAGGAGCACCACGGCAAGGAGATCTGCTTCGGTGCGAACGAGAACGCCCTGTCCATCGCCGACGTGTCCGACAAGGAAAACCCGGTGGCGATGTCGGTGGCGACCTATCCCAACATCGGCTACGCACACCAGGGGTGGCTGACCGAAGACCAGGCCTACTTCTTCATGGGCGACGAAACGGACGAGTTCCAACTGGTACCGAACACGCGGACCCTGATCTGGGATGTCAAGGACCTCGACGAACCCATGCTGGTGAAGGAATTCTTCTCGGAGAACACGTCGAGCGACCACAACCTCTATGTCGTCGGCGACCTGATGTTCCAGTCCAACTACAACAGCGGGCTGCGCATCTTCGATGTCTCGGACGCGGAAAACCCCCGCCTGGTCGGGTTCTTCGACACGCTGCCGGGCGCGGACTCGCCGGCGATGCGGGGTTCCTGGAGCAACTACCCGTTCTTCGAGTCCGGCATCGTGGTCGTCACGTCCATGGAGGAAGGGCTCTTCATCGTGAAGAAGAGAGGGCGGACCCCCATTTCATGAGGACGAAACACGTCTTGCAACAAGGGATGCCGATGCGAAACAAATGGATGGCGGGAGGACTCCTCGTGGTGGCCGGGATCGGGCTGTCGGCCTGCGCGGCCGATGAGGAGGCTCCCTCCGGCGAGCCGCCCCCGGCGGCCGAGCGGGTCTACGTGGCGAACCAGTCCTCGGCGAGCGTTTCGGTGATCGACGCCGGGTCCGGCGAGGTGGTGGCGACAATCGATGTCATGCAGTACGGGTTCGATGCCAACTCGCGTCCCCACCACACCGCGGTGGATCCCGACGGCGGCCACTGGTACGTGTCGCTCATCGGCGGGGGGCACGTCCTGCGCTTCAACGCCGAGAACGAACTGGTCGGCCGCGCGCCCTTCGAGACGCCGGGGCTGCTGGCCATGGACCCGTCGTCCGGGATGCTCTACGTGGGCCGCTCGATGATGGCCCCCACCCCGCCGCAACGGATCGGCGTGATCGACCCGGCCGACATGGACATCGAGGAGTTGGACGTCTTCTTCGCCCGCCCCCACGCGCTGATCGTCGATTCCGAGGCCCGGCGCATCTTCGCGGCCTCGCTGGCCGAGAACCGATTTGCGGTCCTCAACGAGGAATCCGGGGCCATCGACCTCGTCAACGTCGACGGTCCTCCCCACACCCTGGTGCAGTTCGCGCTGTCCCCCGACCGCCGCCACCTCGTCGCGACCGCGCAGCTGACCGGGAAACTCCTGGTCTTCGACGCGGCCGACCCCGCGGCCGGGCTCGTGGCAGAGGTGGACGTGGGCACGCAGCCGTGGCATCCCGTGTTCTCGCCGGATGGCGGCCACGTGTACTTCGGCGCCAAGGACGACGACGCGGTGATCGTGGTCGAGACCGGCGGGTGGACCGTGGTACAGCGAATCACCGCACCCGGCATCGTGGAGCCGCACGGCAGCGCGGTCACCGCCGACGGGCGCTACCTGTTCGTGTCGAACCGCAACCTGAAGGGCACCTACACGCCCAGCCGCGAGGTCGAGAACAACGCCGACGTGGGCACCGTGGTGAAGATCGACACGCAGACCTGGGAGGTCGTGCAGACGATCGAAGTGGGCGCCTATCCGGCCGGCATCTCGATCGGGCCGGCAGGGTAGGTCCGTGCTGCCGGAGAACTCCCCGACGCGCAACAGCGTGCCCGGCGGCCGGTCCGTCGCCGCGGCCAACCCCGCGCTTGCAGCAGTGGCTGTTGCGCCTGGCGGCATCCGGCGCTCGCGCAGCCAGGTCCGCCGGTTGTTCGTCGTGTCGGTTCTCCCTGGACTCCTCGCATTCGCCGCGCTCGGAGCGGCCGCCCAGACATCTCCCGGAGACTCCCGGTGGGAACGGATCATCTACGGCATCGAGGTCCGGGACGAAGCGGGCGACCTCATCGACCACCCCTTCCTGGGCGGCTTCAACCTGCCGCGCCCCCAACTGGCCGACTCCGACGGCGACGGCGACCTCGACCTCTTCCTGCAGGAGCACTCCGACCGCGTCATGTTCTTCCGCAACGACGGCTCCGGCGCCAGCGAGTACCGCTGGGTCACCGACACCTTCGAAGGTCTCTCGGTGGGCGAGTGGTACCGGTTCACCGACGTGGACCTGGACGGCGATCTCGACTTGCTCGCCGAGGAGCCCTACAGCTACATCCGCTACTACCGCAACGACGGCGGCTCGGGGCCCGCCAGGTACGTACTCGCGGCCGACACCCTCAAGGACGTGGCGGGCGAACCCATCTTCTCGGACCGCCAGAACATCCCCAACGCGGCCGACATCGACTGCGACGGGCAGCTGGACCTCCTGATCGGCCGCCTCACCGGAACGATCACCCGGTACGAAGCCGAGGACATCGACGAGAACGGCGTCCCGCGCTTCCGCCACATCACCGACTCCTTCGAGGACATCGAGATCGTCGCGGCCTTCCAGGGGCTGCGCCACGGGGCGAACACCATGGCGCTGGGAGACGTCGACCAGGACGGCGACCACGACCTCTTCTGGGGCGATTTCTTCGAAGCCGGCCTGCTCTTCATCGAGAACACAGGGACCTGCGGGCGTCCGGTGCTGCGCGGCACGCCGCGCCCCTTCCCCCCCGGCGACCCGGTCGCCACCTCGGGGTACAACGCCCCCGCCCTGGGAGACATCGACCTGGACGGCGACCTTGACCTCACCATGGGCGTTCTGGGCGGCGCGTTCGGCCCGGCGCGCACCGCGGTCGAAAACCTCCACCAGTTCATCCAGAACGACGACGGCGAGTTCACGCCCGTGACCTCCCGCCTGATCCGCACCGTGGACGTGGGCAGCGAGTCCATTCCCGCCCTGACCGACCTCGACGGCGACGGCGACCTCGACCTGCTCATCTCCAACAAGATCGAACCGGACGACTCCGAGACGGGGGCGCTCTACCTCTTCGAGAACACCGGGTCCGTGTCCGCTCCCGCGTTCCAGGCGCGCGGCAAGGTCCCGGGGCTCCCCACGGCCTACCACTTCGCGCCCGCATTCGGCGATCTGGACGGCGACGGCGACGACGACATGCTGCTGGGCGAGTGGCGCGACCGGATGGCCTACTACCGCAACGATGGGCGCGGCCTGTTTTCGCGCAACGATCTTCTGCCGCGCTGGACGCTGGTCGACACCGCCGCCGCCACCCTGACCAGGGGCCGCAACACGACGCCCACGCTGGGCGACCTGGACGGCGACGGCGACCTCGACCTGATCGTCGGCGAGTCGTCGGGGGCGCTCAACTACTACCGCAACGACGGTGGCCCCGGCGGCCCGGACTTCCAGCTCGTCTCGGACGAGTTTCAGGACATCGACGTCGGCCGCCGCAGCGTCCCCACCCTGGTCGATCTGGACGGCGACGGCGACCTCGACCTGGCGGTGGGATCGGAGATCTCGGGACTGCGGCTGTTCTTCAACGAGGGGACGCCGCGGGATCCGGTGTTCGTCGAAGCCGAACCTTTCGGCCCCGAAGTCCCGGCATTCACCGCGCCCGTATTTGCGGACATCGACGATGACGGCGACCTTGATCTGATTGTGGGAGGAAACGGCGGTGGGCTCGTGGTTTACCTGGCCGCCCGCGGACATCCGGGAACAGAGGGGGGTGCGCGGTGAATCTGGACGACATTCAGGCCGTCATCGAGAGCGCCAAGGTGCGCGACGACGGGAAGCTGGAAGAGTTCATCCGGCGCATGTCGCCGGGGTCGACCGGCGAGGAGGTCGAGGACGCGGCCAAGGTCGCCGTGGAGGTGGTCGAGATGGTGCCGATCGTGCTGGCTTGCGCGGCACAGGCCGCCGAGCAGCGACGGCTGACGATGGTTGTCATGCCCATCCTGGACCATGCCGCGCGCTACATCGTAAACCCGGTGGACCTGATTCCGGAAATGACGCAGGGGATGGCCGGGCTTCTGGACGATACCTACCTGGTCTTTCGGATCCTCGAGAACCTCAACCGGGGCTCCCCGCCGCTCATGGACACCGACTTCGGCGTGCCGCTGCGCTTCCTGCGGAGGCTGCTGGGGGAGGAGATCAGCGCCAAGCTGGACGCCGCGTCGCTCTTCGCGCTCCAGGATGTGTCCCAGCAGATGTCCCGCGCGTGGGACGAGGCGGGGCACCAGCCGTGAGGGTGGGGCGCGGGGTCGAGCGCATGGTGCCGCGACGGCGCCCAACCGGGCCCGCGATGGGAAACGACTCGCCGCCGGTGGCCGTAGGCAAGGAGTAAAACGGGGTCAGCCCCGGGAAAGGAACGACAAATGATAGCTGAGACGATTGGGCTGGCAGCGGGTGTGTTCGGACACGTGAAGACCAAGGATTTCGTGCGCCGGAAGCTGCGGTACACGAAGGTCGCGGAAAAGTCGGCGAGCGGGATGGGGCTTGCCACGGGCGCGGTCGCGACGGTCGGACTGGCTGCCTTGCCGGTGATTACGCTGTTGCCGGCGGTGCTGGTGGGCGCCGGCATCGGCACGGGGGTTGCGTTCGGGATCAAGCAGGCGCGGGGGAGATAGCAGGCGCCGACCCCGCGCGGACTTCCACCAGCCTTCGGGCAACATTCAGAAAGCAGCCCCTTGAGCCAAGGCAAGCGAACCGTCCGGGCGTGGATTCTCTACGACTTCGCCAATTCCATCTACCCGGCGGTCGTGACGACGGCCGTCTTTCCGATCTTCTACCGCGGCACGGTCGTCGGCAGCGAAGGTGGCGTGGCCGAACTGTGGTGGGGGTGGGCGGTGGCCGTCTCGGCGATCATCGTCGCCCTGACCTCGCCGCTGCTGGGCGCGATCGCCGACCGCAGCGGTTCCCGCAAGCGTTTCCTGGGCTTCTATGTGGTCACCTGCCTGATCGGCGTGGCGCTCATGATGACGCTCGAGCCCGGGATGGTCGTCGCGGGCTTCCTCATCTTCGTCCTGAGCAACGTGGGGTTCGAGAGCGCGAACGTCTTCTACAACGCGTACCTCCCTGACATCGTCCCGCCCGAACGGCTTGGCCGCACCTCGGGATACGGCTACGGTCTGGGATACCTGGGGTCGGCGCTCGGCCTGCTGCTCGTCCTCCCGTTCGCGCGCGAGGGGCGCATGGAGGTCGTCTGGACCATCGTCATCGCCTACTTCGCGATCTTCTCGATCCCGGCGTTCCTCTTCCTGCCGAAGGACTCGCGGGGCGAAATGGGCATCGGGCAGGCCGCCAGGAAGGGGCTGGCGGACTTCAAGCGCATCGCCGCCGAGGTCTGGGGGCACTCGAACCTGCGGCGCTTCCTCGTCGCCTTCTTCTTCTACATCGACGGGGTCCTGACCATCATCGTGATGGCCGCCGTCATCGCGCAGGGGACCTTCGGCTTCGACCAGCAGCAGGTAATCATCCTCTTCCTGATCGTGCAGTTTTCGGCGCTCATCGGGGCGTATTCGCTGGCGAAACCCGCGGACACGCTCGGGCCGAAGAAGGTGCTGTCGGGGGTGCTCTGCCTGTGGGTGGTGGCGGGGATCTCCGCGTACTTCGTCGAGAGTCCCGATGTCTTCTACGGTCTCGCGGTTGCAGCCGGGTTCGGCCTCGGGTCGGTGCAGTCCGCCAGCCGGGCGCTGATGGCGTCGCTGATCCCGGACGGCCGGGAGGCCGAGCTGTTCGGGTTCTACGCGCTGTGCGGAAGGTCCTCCTCGGTGTTGGGCCCGGTGCTCTTCGGTGGGGTCACCTACCTCGCCGGTGGCAACCAGCGCCCCGGCTTCCTGGTGCTCACGGCGCTCTTCCTGATCGGCCTCATCCTGCTGCAGCGGGTGCGTGACCCGAAGGCGCCGGCCCCGGCAGGAGACCCGGCATGACCATCGACGCCGCCGAACGCCGCGCCGCCGTCCGCGAACGCTACGCGAGAGTCGCGACCACCGGCGGAAGCTGCTGCGGGCCCGCGAATGGCGATGCTGCCGCGGACCATGCCATCCGGACCGTGGGTGACGGCTGCTGCTCCCCTGAAACCGCAACCCCGGAAGCCGGCCCCGCCACCGCCGACGCAATCAGCTGCGCCGTCGGCTACGACGAGAGCGAAATCAGCCGGGTGCCCGAGGGTGCCAACCTGGGACTGGGCTGCGGCAATCCCGTCGCGCTGGCGTCGCTGACCCCGGGCGAGACGGTGGTGGACCTGGGCGCGGGCGCGGGTTTCGACTGCTTCCTGGCCGCGGAGCGGGTCGGGCCGACGGGCCGCGTCATCGGGGTGGACATGACACCGGAGATGGTGGAGCGGGCCCGCGCCAACGCGGTGAAGGGCGGTTTCACCAACGTCGAGTTCCGCCTCGGCGAGATCGAGGCGCTGCCGGTGCGCGACGGGAGCGTGGACGTGGTCATCTCCAACTGCGTGCTCAACCTCTCGGCCGACCGCCCGCGCGTCCTCGCCGAGGTCATGCGGGTGCTCCGCCCCGGTGGCCGGTTCATGATCTCGGACCTGGTCTCGGTGCAGGCGGTGCCGGACTTCATCGCGGCCTCGAAGGAGTCGCTGGTGGGGTGTCTTCCGGTGCAGGTGGCCGAATACGAGGCGGATCTGGCCGCGGCGGGGTTCGCGGAGGTGACCGTGGAACCCAGGCAGCGCTATCCGTCGGAGCACATTCCGGGCGACCCGCGGGTGCGGCAGGTCATCGAGCGCGAACCGTGGCGGGAGGGGGAGGTGCGGGACTTCGTGGAATCGATCCATGGGGGGGCCATCGCGGCCGTGAAGCGGGCCGTCGCCACCACACACACAACCATCGATACCGAAAGGAATCATCCGTGACAAACCGAACATTCCTCGCGGCCGCCGCCGCGACACTTCTCGCCGCCTGCTCCTCCGGCGGGGCCGGCGAGCGCTCCGCGGCACCGGCACCGGCCGACAACCCGTTCAGGTACGATGTCCCGTCGCCGGCGACGCTCACGTACCAGATCGCCGACACCAACACCATGATCGTGACCATTCCGGGCCAGGGGGAGATGGACATGGCCCAGACGTCGTCCGCCACGCTGGCGCTGGCTTTTGTGGCCGATTCGGGCGGGGTACGCGTTTCGGGCACGGTGTCGGACTATTCGGCGGGCATGTCCAGCTCCATGATGGGCGACATGGGTGGAGGGGGGAACGAAGTGTCGGGCGATCTGGAGTTCGTGATCGGGACGTGGGGTGATGTCGAGATGATATCGACACCCGAGGTGACCGGTGGTCCGCTCCCGGTGGCGACACCGTTCTCCTTCAGCGCACCCGACCTGTTCCCGCGCTTTCCCGGCCGACCGCTGGAACCCGGCGACACGTGGGCCGACACGATGACCTCATCCGCAGACCTGGAAGAGGTGCCGGAGCTGTCCGGAGCAGGCGAAAACACCACCATCTACACCTACACGCTGGTCGGGGACACCGTGGTCGCGGGCCTGACGCTGCACAAGATCACCATCAGCGGCGTCGGGACCATGCAGGTTTCCGGCACCGAACCGGAGGCCGGCGAAGATGTTTCGCAGGACATGACCAGCACCGTGGAGGGTTTCTACCTCTGGGACGCCGACCGCAGGCTCGTGGTCCTGGCGGATCTGGTGCGCACCATGGACGGAACGATGTCGATGGGCGGGATGGGAGCGATGGCGATGACCGGGGCCGGACCGTCGAGGATGCGGCTGGTGAACTGAACCCGGGCCGCCCCCGCGGGCTTTCGAAGAACTACCGTGTGGAACACCGAAGTCGAATGGAGATCAAACTGATGGATCAACTGAAAAGAGTGTCTCTCGTTGTGTTTCTGGGGGTTGCCATCGCCGCGGGCCGTCCGCCGGACGCGCTCGCGCAGGGTTACGGAGGTGCCGTTGCGGTAGCGGGCGGGGAGGTGGCGGTCGGACACCCGGGCTGCAGCGGAGTGGCCGGAGGCTGCGTGTACGTCTACTCGCTGGAGGGCGGGGAGTGGATCGAGGCGGCTACGGTCATGAGCCCGGACGCGGAGGTCGGTGACGGTTTCGGCTCTCGCCTGTCCGCCTCGGAGGGACGGCTCCTGGTTGCCGCGCCGAGTGCTGGCGTCGGGGGAGCGGGAGCGCTCTACGTCTTCTCCCGGACCGCCGACGGGTGGACCCCGGACGGCACGATTGTTCCGGAGGGTCTCCCCGAGGGCGCGCAGGTGGGCAACGTGGCCCTACACGGGGACCTGGCCGCGGTGGCCGTATCGATCAGTCCGCAGCCGCCCGCGCGGCCGAGAGACGGCGTGATTCTCGTCTATCGCGATACGGGTGACGGGTGGGTGCGGGAAGCCATGCTTGAATCCCCCTTCAACCGGTTGACGCGCTTCGGCGGGGCAATGGCCCTGGGCGACGGGGTGCTGGTGACCGGCGCGTCGCGGGCGGGCCCGCTCGCCGGCAGCGCCCTGGTCTATGAACGCGGTCCGGACGGGTGGAGCCGGACCGCCGAGCTCCCGAGCCCGGACGGGCCGGCATCGTTCTTCGGGACCGCCGTACTCGTCGCGGGTGACCGCGTCCTCGTCGCGGCCGGGAATCCCGCGACTCAGCCGGGCCGCGTCATCGCTTTCGAGCGCGGGGGCGACGGGTGGACGGAGAGTGGCAGGGTGCAGGCGCCCGATGGTGGTCCAAGGGACCGGTTCGGTGCCACGCTGGGCACCGACGGCACCACCGTCTGGGCGGGCGCTCCGGCCATCGACGGCCAACGCGGCGCAATCTACGAGTTCTCGCTGGACGATTCCGGCTTCGGCCCGATTCAGCGGCTGACCGGCGGCAGCGACAGCGGTGCCCAGATCGGTGGCCGGCTCGCGTACGACGACGGCCTGCTCGTCTCCGGCAACCCGGGTGCCGACAACGGCCTGGGAACGGCGCTGATCCTGGCGGGCGGCGCGGGCAACTGGTCGGAAGGCGCGACCGTCTTCACGGACGCGGACGAGATCGAGGCGGTGCTGGGCGGCCAGATCGACTGCGCCGGGGGCGAAGCCACCGTCTTCGGGTGCAACGAGGTGGACCTGGTGGCGTACATGCCGGTTTCACAGCTGGGCGGCCAGCGAGGCGTGCGCGTCAACGACATCTGGGGCTGGACCGACCCGGAGACCGACCGCGACTACGCGATCGTGGGGCGCAGCGACGGCACGTCGTTCGTGGACGTGACCGACCCGCCCAACCCTGTCCTCGTCGGCAACCTCCCCAAGACCGAAGCGGCGCCGAGTTCGAGCTGGCGCGACATGAAGGTCTACAGCGACCACGTCTTCGTGGTCTCCGACAACGCCCCCGAGCACGGCATGCAGGTGTTCGACCTGACGAGACTGCGCGAGTACGACGGGGAACCGCTCGCGCTTACCGAGGACGCGCGCTACGACCAGGTCAGCAGCGTGCACAACATCGTGATCAACGAGGAGACCGGCTTCGCGTACGCGGTGGGTGCCGGGGGCGGCGGGGAGACCTGCGGCGGCGGCCTCCACATGATCGACATCCGCGACCCGAAGAACCCGACCTTCGCGGGCTGCTTCGCCGACGAGCGGACCGGCAGGTCCGGCACCGGGTACTCCCACGACGCGCAGTGCGTGGTCTACAGCGGCCCCGACGAGGAGCACCGCGGCAAGGAGATCTGTTTCGGGTCCAACGAGACCGCGCTGAGCATCGCGGACGTGACCGACAAGGAGGCCCCCGTCGCGCTCTCGATGGCCGAGTATCCCAACGCCAGCTACACGCACCAGGGATGGCTGACCGAGGACCAGGCATGGTTCTACATGAACGACGAGACGGACGAGACCGGCGGCCAGGTGTCGAACACGCGCACCCTGATCTTCGATGTCTCCGACCTCGACGACCCGCTGCTCGTCAAGGAGCACTTCTCCGAGAACACCTCCAGCGATCACAACCTCTACATCGTGGGCGACCTGATGTACCAGTCGAACTACAACAGCGGCCTGCGCGTCTTCGACATCGGCGACCGGGAGAACCCGCGGCCGGTGGGTTTCTTCGACACCGTGCCGGGGGAGGACTTCCCGTCGATGAACGGGTCGTGGAGCAACTACCCGTTCTTCAAGTCGGGGATCGTGGTGGTGACGTCGGGGGGTGAGGGGCTGTTCGTGGTGAGGTACCGGGGGAGGAGGCCGGTTTCGTAGGGGAGTGTCGGCGCGCACCGTTTTTGGTGCGTAGCGGAGTTGTAGCGAGCGCCCCCTCGTTATTCGGGTGACTCATCGAACCCCCTACCACCACCAGAGCCCCGGCGCGTCCCTCTCCCTCGGCCAGATCTCCCTCAGCGTGTCGCCCTCGTACAGCCGGCCGTTCTTCATCACGTAGCGGATTGTGAGCGTGTTCACGATGTCGTCGAGCGGGTTCCGGTCGAGCACCTGAAGGTCCGCCAGCTTTCCCACCTCGATCGAGCCGATGTCGCGGGCGAACCCGATCGCCTCGGCACCGTTGATCGTCGCGGCCCTGAGGATCTCCCATTCGGGCACGCCCCCCATCGCATGCATCTCCAGCTCCCAGTGGAATCCGGGCCCGTCGAAGTCCCCGTGGCCGCCCATCGCGACCTTCACCCCTGCCTCGATCATGTCGCGGATCCCCTCCGCGTGCTGGACGAAGATGTACTGGCCGTCGGCGTACCAGTTCGATTGGCGGAGCGCCGCCCGGTCCACGTCGGCGTGCGGCATGAAACGGCGGAGCTTGGGGTCGTCGTGGAAGTCCCTGCGGGTGAAGAACCAGGTGCGTCCCTTGGGTCCGCCGAAGGTGGTCGTGAGGGTGGCGGTGTGCACCTGGCCGGTCTGCACCAGGAGCTGGGTCAGGTCCCGGTAGACGGGGTAGATGGGCCAGCCGTGCCCCATCTCGGGGTATCCGTCGAGCGCATCGTTCACGTCCTTCTTGACGTCGTAGTAGGGCTCGGTGACGGCGGTCACCTCCTTCTCCGCCGCCGCCTGCAGGAGCCACTGGAGCACGCGCCGTTCACCGGCCCCGTACTGCTTGATGTAGCGGGTGTTGTAGAAGTCGGCGTAGCGGGCGACCACGTCTCTCGCGGCGTCGAGGCTGGTGATGTTGTTGCCGCCGCTCAGCACGGGGCCGGTGGCGTACAGCCGCGAACCGATCATCTCTCCGGCCCTCAGGAGGTCGGAGTAGCCGAAGACGTCCGTGCCCGTCGAAGGATCCCGGATCGTCGTGACCCCGTATGCGAGATTGATCATGAAGCTCCAGTCCCGGTCGCGCATGACCTCGCCTCGTCCGAAGCCGCCGACGTGTCCGTGGCTGTCGACGTACCCCGGAAGAATCGTCTTCCCGGAGAGGTCGATGGTGCGGGCTCCCGTGGGGATGTCCACGCTGCCGCTCGTCCCCACGGCGACGATCCGGTTGTCGGTCACCACGATGTCGCCGCGCTCGATGACCTCGCGGCCGTTCATGGTGAGGATGCGGGCGCCGCGCAGGGCGACGGTTCCGCCGGGCTTGTCGGCCGGGACGCGCAGCACGACGTCGGTTCGCGTGGTCGCGGCCGAATCCGGCGCGGTGACGTCGTGGGTGAAGAAGGACCGGCCCAGCGAGTAGTGGAGGCTCCCGGAGTCGTGCGACCAGCCGGGGAACATCGCCCCAATCGTCGTGAGCTTCCTGACCAGGATGGCCGCTCCGGCGGGACTGGCCACCGATACGGTGATCCCGCTGACCCCGGGAAGGGTGACGAGATAGGCCTGCGGCCCTCCGCCGCCCAGCGCGTAGGCGTACTTCCGATCGGGCGAGATGAGGAGTTGCTGCACTCCGGAGACGGTCAGTTCGGTGCGCCGGTCATACCCCTCCCAACTCATCGACTCGAGTGCGTCGCCGACGTTGACCCAGACCCTCGACGTGTCGTCGGTGAACTGCGGGGTGCCATAACCCTTGGTGATCACCGTCGCGGAACCGCCTGCGGCGGGAATCCACACGAGTTCCGCCCCTCCGCCGAAGGTCCCTTCCGCCCGGTCGTAGAGCGAGCGCCGCTGGGCCACGATGCGGCTGCCATCCGCGGAATAGACCGCCTTCTCGTAGAAGCCGGCCTCCGAGGTGAGCTGGTGGGGCGAGGCCGGCCCCGTCCCCGATGGTACGGTGACACTCTGGATCGTCCCCTCCGGGTTCGTCCCGCCCCTCCAGGTCACGTAAGCGACGTGACGGCCGTCGGGTGACCACACCGGGTCGTGCTCGACCACTCCGGTGGCGTCGGTGAGGCGGCGGGGGACGCCCGCCGGCAGATCCATCAGCCAGAGCTTGTTGAGGGCGGTGAAAACGAGCCGGCTGCCGTCGGGAGAGGGGCGGGCGCCGCGGATCTGCTGGATCTCGACGGTGTCGTCCTCGATCCGGTAGTCGAAGCGGACCAGGGGGCCGGCGGGCAGCTCGACGTCGGCGGTGAAGGGGATTTCGGTCATCTCGCCCGAGGGCACCGCCAGCCGCCGGATCTTCCCCGTGGCGTAGAGGATCAGCGCGTCGCCGTCCGGAGTGAAGGCCGAGGCGGGCATGAGGTCGCGGGAGAAGATCCCCTCCTGCTCGTCGCGCTGCACGTCGGTGTGCAGCCAGCGCTCCTCCCCGGTCTCCAGGTCGCGGAGGCGCAGTCCCTGTCCATGATCGTAGCGCGCGCCGTACACGAGCCAGCGGCCGTCCGGACTGACCACGGGGCGTAGCGCGCCGCCCGCATTGCCCGCGACGGACGTGGTCTCCCCGGTCTCCCGGTCGAGGACCAGGATTCGCCATCCGCCGGGCCGGGGCTGTCCGGAGGAGCTCACGTAGAGATGGCGCGGGTCGGAGCCGAAGGCCGCTCCCAGGAGACTCGTCGTTTCCCCGAGGTCGAGCTTGAACCCCGTTCCGCCTCGCAGATCGTAGAGCATGATGTCGTAGGCGCGCTGGTCGTACTGCCGCGAAGGAAAGCCGCCGCCTCTTGAAGCGCCCGTCCCCTTCGACACGACGATGTGTCCGTCGGGCGTCCACTCCGGCGACTGGAAGCGGTTGCTCATCCCGCTGGTGAGCATCTCGGGTTCGCTGCCGTCGGCGTTGGCGAGCCAGACGTTCTCGCCGCCGCTGCGGTCGCTGACGAAGACGATCCGGTCGCCATCGGGGGAAAAGCGCGGCTGCGCGTCGTAGGCGAGTCCGCTGGTGATGCGCGTGGCAGGGTCCCCGGAGATCGGGATCGTGTAGAGATCGCCCAGCAGCTCGAAGACGATCGTGCGTCCGTCGGGGCTGAGGTCCAGGTCGATCCAGGTGCCCTCGTCGGTCGTGAAGGCGATGGTCCGGGTGGTCTGGAGGGGGAGGGCGTCGACCGTGTCGGCGGGTGTGGCCGTGGTGTCCGGGTCGGTTTCCTGGGCCGAGGCCGGGGGGCCGATGATGAGGCTGCAGGCGAGGAGGCCGGGGATGAGGGGGTGCGAGAGGCGGAATGTATACTGTGGTTGACAGAATGTAATGTTGTCTTTACATGGGGAGAGGGTGAAGGGGGGTGGTGGGCGCGAATGCGATGCCGCTCGAATGCGTGCGGGATCCTGCCCACGGGCTGCTGGACCCGCCATGAGTCGCTGGTAGTGGCGCCGCTGCATGTCTTGCTCCTCTTCGCTCGAGTGACCGGTGACGACCGTGAGGCAAGGGGGGAGCATAGGGATGGGGGGTGGCGGGGAGCAATGTCGGCGGGGGGCCTGTTCCCAGGAGCCCGAGGGCGAATCACCCCAGGAGTTGGCTTGCCGGAGATGCCCCAGTCCCGTTGTTTCCAAGGGTTCTCGAACCCGGATTCGACCCACTCCGGGAAGATCAAGACCCTTCACACTGACAAGGATAACCGATGAGCGGACGAACAGCCCTGCGGACCCTCGCGCTGGCCATCGTGGCGGGTGCCTGCTCCGACGTGCCGGACGACGCCCTGGACATCGATCGTCCCCTGACCGCGGAGTTCGTCGAGGTGTTCAGGGTGGGTGACATGGACCCGCCCGATTGGGCCCAGTTCGGGACGCCGCCGAGTGTGGGATTCGACGGCGGCGGCAACCTGTTCGTGCTGAACCCCGATGTCCCGATCGTCGCCGTTCTGGACCGCGATGGCGGACTCGTCCGGACCCTGGGACGGAGAGGCGAGGGCCCCGGGGAGTTCAGCGGTCCCGACGACCTATACGTCTGGAGAGACGGTACGGTGGCCGTGGCGGACGTCGGAAGCGGCACCTATGTCGTGTTCGCTCCCGATGGCTCCTTCGACCGTCAGGTGAACATGGCGGCGGGCCGGGTCGCGCGTCATGGAATGATGGCGTTCCGGCACGGTGCCAGGCCGCATACCGATGCCGTCGCGCTGGTGGCGCGCGGCATGAGCCACGTCGTTCAAGACCAGTTTCGACGGATCGAATCGCCCAACCCGACCATCGGTCCGCGGGGCCTGGAGCGGCTGACCCTGGGATCGACGGGCACCACCGCCGAGCCCATCGTCAAGGCGGGCGAGGTACGGGCACCTTTACCTGGTGAGGAACCGTCCGATGCCACGGACGAGCCGAGAAGGTTCGACCCGGGCCTGCTCTTCGACGTCCTGCCCGACGGGTCGGTGGCCTATTCCGATTCCGCCGGCTATTCGATCAAGCTCGTTGCGGGCGACGGTGCACCGATCGGCACCATCGCAAGACCCATCAGTCCCGAGCCGGTGACCACCGAGCTCGAGACGACCGTTCGGGATTCGGCCATGGCGGACTTCGAGCGTCTCTACGGCGACCCCGCCAACCCGCAGGGGCCGGACCGCGCGCCGCCGGAGTTCATGGCGGCGATGGTCGCGGAGATGCGCGCCGACATCGAGGGCATGCGGTTCAACCACGAGATACCCGTAGTCGTCTCACTCAGAGCCACGTGGGAGGGCGGGCTCTGGGTGCGGCGCCGGCGCGAAGGCGACCCCTGGGAAGGAGCGGTGGGCGTGATCGACGTCTGGAATCCCGACGGAGGCTACGTCGGCACCCTTCCGCCGGACGATCCGCCCATGCCGGACGCCTTCGGCCCCGATGGGCTGGCAGCCTGGGTCGAGCTGGACGAGCTGGACGTGCCGACGATCATCGTGGGGAGGCTGCCGCCCGGGGTGAGGTGACACTCACGTGGCTGATCGCCGAAATCGGGTCCGGAGCGTCCATCGCCCAGTGCTCCGACTCGTACCTCTCGACCAGGGTCACCAACACCTCCAACCTGTCGGACTCCGGCGTTCCCGGATCGACGCCCATCAGGCGGTCAACTGTCCACACCCACTCCCGCGCCGTAGGTTGAACGCTCCCGGCCAAGGTCCGCCGGGCACCGACAATCCGAACGCATACTTCGATTCCGCTCCCCCCTTGCCATATCCCGGAGCCACCACCCCATGAGAAGACCCCTCACCACGATCACCCTCGCCGCCGCGGCCCTTCTGGGTGCGCTCGCTCCCCCCACCCCCGCCCTCGCGCAGACCGCCCCCCCGCGCTTCTCCCCCGACCTGTTCGGCAGCCTGAGCTACCGCTACGTCGGCCCCTCGCGCGGCGGCCGCGTCACCGCCGTGGCGGGCCACCGCGCCCACCCATCCACCTTCTACATGGGCGCCACCGGCGGCGGCGTCTGGAAGACCACCGACCGGGGCCACAACTGGCGCAACATCTCGGACGGCTACTTCGGGACGGGGTCGATCGGCGCGATCCGGGTGGCGGATTCGGACCCGAACATCGTCTACATCTCCACCGGCTCCGACGGCCTGCGCAGCAACGTCATCATCGGCGACGGAGTCTACAAGTCCACCGACGCGGGCGAGACCTGGCAGCACATCGGCCTCGAACGCACCGGCAACAGCGGCGCGGTCCTCATCCACCCCGACAATCCCGACCTCGTCTACGTCGCCGCCATCGGGAACCCCTTCGCCCCGAACCCCGAGCGGGGCGTATACCGCAGCCGCGACGGCGGCGCGAACTGGGAGAAGGTCCTCTTCGTCTCGGACAGCACCGGCGCGACCGACCTCGAGTTCGCCCCCGACGACCCGAACACCATCTACGCCAGCATGTGGCGCGCCGAGCGCAAGCCCTGGACGATCATTTCCGGCAGCTTCGAGGACGGCGTCTACATCTCCCGCGACGGCGGCGACACCTGGAACCAGGCCACCGACGGGCTGCCCACCGGCCTGCGCGGCAAGTCCGACCTGGCCGTCAGCCCCGCCGACCCCGACCGCGTCTACGTCCTCATCGAGGCCCCCGCCGACACCGGCGGCGTCTACCGCTCCGACGACCGGGGCGACACCTGGCGCCAGGTCACCGACTTCCAGCCGATCCGCAACCGGCCCTTCTACTACACCAACCTGGAGGCCCATCCCACCGATCCCGACATCCTCTGGGGGATGGCCGAGGGCCACTGGATGAGCACGGACGGCGGCTGCAGCTGGCGGCCCCGCTCCACCCCGCACGGCGACAACCACGACCTGTGGATCAACCCCGACAACCCGCTCGTCATGATCCAGTCGAACGACGGCGGCGCCAACGTCTCGATCGACGGCGGCCAGACCTGGTCCACCCAGCTCAACCAGCCCACCGCCGAACTCTACCAGGTGGACGTCTCGGACGACTTCCCCTACCGCCTCTACGCCGGCCAGCAGGACAATTCGACCATTTCCGTGCCCAGCCTGCCGGAACGCTCGGAGCCCGGCGGCCCCCAGTCCGCGTGGGAGTCGCACGGCGGCTGCGAGACCGGACCGGTGGTCCCCAAACCCGGCGACCCGGACATCGTCTACGCCAACTGCAAAGGCCGCTTCGGGCTGTACAATCGCAGAACCGGCCAGGAGCAGCAGTACTACGTCGGCATGGCCAACCTCTACGGGCACAACCCGAGGGACCTGGAGTACCGCTTCCAGCGCGTCGTTCCGGTCCACGTCTCGCCCCACGATCCGGAGAAGGTCTACCACGGTTCGCAGTTCGTGCACGTCAGCACCAACGGCGGCCAGCGCTGGGAGACCATCTCGCCCGACCTGACCGCCTTCACCCCCGAGACCCAGGTCGTTTCGGGCCACCCCATCACCCTCGACGTGACCGGCGAGGAGCACTTCGCGGTCCTCTACGACATCCAGGAGTCGGTGCTGGAGCCCGGTGTGATCTGGGCGGGCGCCAACGACGGCCCCGTGCACGTCACCCGCGACGGCGGCGCGAGCTGGACCGACGTGACGCCCCCCGGAATCGGTCCCCACGGGCGCGTGCAGACGATCGAAGTGTCCCATCACGACCCCGCGAAGGCCTATGTGGCCATTCTCCGGTACCAGGTGGGCGATTTCGCTCCGTACACCTACCGCACCGAGGACTACGGCGCCACCTGGACGCGCATCACGACCGGCGAGAACGGCGTCCCGGGCAACCATCCCGTGCGCGTCGTGCGCGAGGACCCCGACCGCGAGGGCCTGCTCTACCTGGGCACCGAGTTCGGGATGTTCATCTCATTCGACGACGGCGGCGCGTGGCAGTCCTTCCAGCTCGATCTTCCGGTGACGCCCGTCACGGACATCAAGGTTGTGCACGGGGACCTGGTTTTGTCGACGATGGGCCGGGGTTTCTGGATCATGGACAACCTCACGCCGCTGCACGAACTCAGCGACCGTGTAGCCGGCGCTAGCGCACACCTTTACGAGGTGCGCGACGTGTACAGGTTGCGTTACGGCGGCGGTTTCGGGGGGCGCGGCGGGGCCCGGCCGAGCTATCCGCAGGCGGGGGCGCAGATTGACTATACGTTGTCCGGCGGCGTGACCGGTCCGCTCACCCTGGAGATCGCGGACGCGGAGGGCGTCCTGGTCCGCTCCTTCTCGAGCGAGGGCCCCGGCGAGTACACCGTCCCCGCCGAGCCGGGCATGCGCGAGTGGCGGCTGGAGCGCTTCGGCACGCCGCGGCTGCCCTCGGGCGCGGGGACCCACCGCTTCACCTGGGACCTCTCCCACCCGGGTCCGTGGGCACCTCAACCGGGACGATCGGGGCGCGGTGGCCCCATGGTGCCGCCCGGCACATACACGGCGCGTCTGTCGGCCGGGGACTGGAGCGAGAGCCGCACCTTCGAAGTCATGCTCGACCCGCGCGTCGCGGCGGAAGGGATCGACGGGGGGCTGGTGCGGCGGCAGGTCGATTTCGCGCTCGAGGTACGTGACGCATTGAGCGAGGCGCGGCTGGCGGTGCACCGGATCGACCAGGCGCGGGAGCGCGGCGGGGGCGAGCTGGCCGATGCCGTCGAGGCGGTTGAGCGCGAGCTGGTCACCGAGCCGCGCCGCTACTCCCGCCCCATGCTGGTCGACCAGCTCCAGTACCTGTACGGCAACCTCACCCGCGCCGACCAGGAAACAGGGGAGGATGCGGTGAGGCGGTATGACCAGCTGAACACGGCGCTGCAGGGGCATATTCGGACGCTGGAGAGGCTGCTGCGGGCGAACATTTCGGACGGCGGCGGGCCGGCGGCGGCGCGCGGGGCAGGCGACGGACGGTCCGATCGACCCGACGATCCCGGTGCAGGTCGCTAACCCATGGATCTCGGACTGAAGAACAAGGTCGCCGTCGTTACCGGAGGCAGCCGCGGGCTGGGCTTCTACAGTGCTCGGGCGCTCGCGGGCGAAGGCGCGCGGCTCGCAATCTGCGCGCGGGGTGCCGAGGGGCTGGAGGCGGCCGCGGCCACGTTGCGTCAGGGTGGGACCGAGGTGCTGACCGTCACTTGCGACATCGCTTCGGCGGACGGCGCCGACACCCTGCTCGGTGCCGTCCGCGACCACTACGTCGGCATCGACGTCCTCGTCAACAACGTGGGCGGCAACCGCCGCGGCAGATTCGAGGAAACCACCGACCGGGACTGGCTCGACATCATCGAGCTGAACGTGCTGGCGGGGTTCCGGGCGAGCCGCGGCGCCATCCCGATGATGCGCGAGCGGGGCGGCGGCTCGATCGTGTTCGTTTCATCGGTCTTCGGGCGGGAGAAGGGCGGCCCGGGACTGTCGATCTACAACACGACCAAGTCGGCGCTCATCTCGGCGGCGGGGATCATGGCGCTGGAGCTGGCGAAGGACGGGATCCGCGTGAACTGCGTGGCGCCCGGATCGATTCGCTTCGAAGGGGGCAGCTGGGACAAGCGCGTGAAGTCCGACCCGGACGGGATGCGGGCCTTTGTGCGGGCAAACCTGCCGCTCGGGCGGTTCGGACGGGGGGAGGAGGTGGGGGATGTGGTGGCGTTCCTGGCGTCGGCGCGGGCCAGTTTGATCACCGGGGCGTGTATCGCGGTGGACGGGGCGCAGGGGAGGTCGCTGGTGTAGAGACAGGTGCCGGAATTGGCGAGGACGCCTCTGGCTCGGCAATGACTCGCGCTCCATTCCGCGCCACATCGCACAGTACGCCTACCATATTGCGATAAGTAAGGCTATACTGTATGTGGTAAGGCGAACGGAGGCACGGCCATGCTAGAATCCGCAGTAACGAAAAAGGGACAGACCACACTCCCCAAGCCCGTCCGGGACACGCTGGGCGTGCAGGCGGGTGACCGCGTGCGCTACATCGTCCTTAACGGCGAGGTACGCATTCTTCCCGTGCGCCCCATCCGGCGGTTGTTCGGCGTACTGAAGCACGACGGGCCACCCGTCACCGTGGAGGAAATGAAGCGAGCCGTAGCCGACGCGGCGTCCGAGGAATGATCGCCCTCGACACCAACGTCCTTGTTCGCTACCTGGTGCGCGACGACGAGCGGCAGGCGGAGTCCGCTCGCGCTTTGTTGGAATCGCTCACGACCGAACGTCCAGGCTATGCCTGCCGGGAGGTTGTCGTCGAGCTCGTCTGGGTCCTGGAACGGGCTTACGGGGTTTCGCGCGAGCGCATTGCGACGATCGTGCAGGAACTCGTGGCGACGCAGAGTTTGGTTGTCGAGGCCGGGGACGATGTGGCCCGAGCCGCACTTCGCTATCGGGCAGGCGGCCCGGGATTCTCGGATCTGATGGTTCTTGCCGCGGCGGAGCGGTCGGGAGCGCGGCCGCTCTATACCTTTGACCGGAAGGCGGCGCGACTGGACGGTGTCGAATTGCTGCGATGAGTTGCCCTACACGAACCTCACCAGCGTCACATCCAGCGCCCGGGTTCGCCGCTCCGCCCCCTTCCACTGCACCAGAATCGGGCTCTGGTACGTTCCCCAGCCGATTTCCCCGGCACCGTCGCCGCCCCGGTCCAGCACGGGGAGGCTGAAGGCGCGCTTCATGCGCAGGAAGTGCGACACCGGCAGCGCCACCGCGCGGTTCACCACCCGCTCGACCACCGAGTCGCGGAGCCGGATCCGGTCCAGCACCTGGTTGAGGACCTGGACCGCGTCGAACTGCGCGAAGTTGATGGCCTTGGTGGGGATCGACCTTGGGTCGCGCAGCGCGTGCCGCACTTCCTTCCCCGTCATGGCCATGAAGCGGAACGGGTTCCGGAGCGCGTTGCGCAGGTCGTAGTTCATCAGCAGCGGCTCGTATTCGTTGACCGTCAGGCCCGCGTCCTCTTCCTCGTCGGGAAGCGAGACGTCGAAGCGGCCGAACGAGACCTGGTGCTCCTCGGCCATCTGCTGCAGGACGCCGATGAACCCGAGGTCGGGGTCGCGGAGATTCTGGGCGTCGATCGGGTGGGGTGAGGACGGGACGGTGAGCCTCCGCCGCTCGACCTCCTCTTCGCCGTCGTAGGCGAGCACCGTCGTGCGCCGCTGCCGGGTTCCGCCCACGTGCACCCCGTCCAGCTCCACGAACCAGACCGGCTCGGCGCCGTCGAGCTCGTAGGAAGCCGAGTTGTGCAGGCCGGCGCCGATGAAGGTGAGGTGCGAGTCGGCGTTGAGCGGCTCGTTGGCGCGCTGCTCCTCGGAGAGCTCGGTCCGCAGCGGCATCGAGTCGTGCACGTAGTCCGCCCCGGGTGGGAAGAGTTCCTGGAAGAGCTGGAGATAGCCCTTGATGCCGCGGCCGTCGTGCTCCAGCAGTTCGGCCAGCCGCTGGTCCAGGAAGCCGGCGGTCGTGTGGTTGGAGATGTAGAACGACCGCGTGTAGCGGGTGAACTCGTCGCCGAATTCCTCGAGCAGCTTCCCGCGCACGTCGATCAGTTCGACGCGGGCGGCGGGCTTGATCCGGAGCGTCGCGTGGAACGGGCCCTTGGCGGCACGCGTGTGCCGGTCAATCAGAATCAAAGTGCCGCCTTTGTGGGGGTAGGGCCTTGCTGTCGCATTGGTGTATCAATGTGGGTGGTTGCGGCGGCGCCGCCAAGTAGGCTGCCCGAGTGTCGCCTGCCCGAGTGCCGGCGGACGATCACGGGGTCGCGGGGGTCAGTCCTCCAGGGCTCCGTACACCAGAGCCCGCAGCTTCGCGTGGTCGTCGACCGGCCGGAAGCTGCTCCGCTGGGTGAAGTAGACGACCACCAGGCGCTCGGCCGGATCGACCCAGAAGGTCGTGTGGTAGGCGCCGCCCCAGCCGTAGTCGCCGACGGAGCCCGGCTGGCCCGCCGCGCCCAGGTCCAGCCGGACCCGGAAGCCCAGGCCGAAACCGCTTGCGCCGCCCATGAGTTCGCCGACGTGGTTCGCGGTCATCAGCGCCACGCTCGCCGGCGACAGGATGCGCGCGCCGCCCAGCGCACCGCCGTTCAGCATCATCTGCAGGAAGCGGGCGTAGTCGCGGGCGGTGGAAAGCAGCCCGGCGCCGCCCGAGAAGCTCTGCCGGGGTCCGGTCACGTACTCGCCCTGCGTGTTCATCCCCGGTCCTTCCGGGGAGCGGACCAGCTCGCCCTCGGCGTTGTGGCCGTGGACGCTCGCCAGCCGGTCCTCCTTGCCGGGCGGCAGATAGAAGTGCGTGTCCCGCATGTCCAGGGGTTCGAAGATCCGCGAGCGGAGGAAGTCGTCCAGCGTCCGGCCCGAGACCTCTTCGACCAGCGCGCCCAGGATGTCGGTGGCGTAGCCGTAGACGAAGCGTTCCCCGGGTTGCGCCTGGAACGGCAGCGCTCCCATGCGGTCCACGGTGGCGCGCACGGGCTCGTCTCGGTGGGCGAAGTACCACCCGGTGATGCCGGCCTCCTCCCAGCGGTCGCCGCCGGGGCCCCACCCGTAGCCGATGCCGGCGGTATGGGTGAGAAGGTCGCGGATGGTGACGGGACGGTTGGCGGGGACCACATCGTAGCTGCCGTTCCCCTGCGGCACGGCCACCGTGGTGTTCGCGAAGGCGGGAAGGTACCGCGATACCGGGTCGCCGATCAGGAGCGCGCCCTCGTCCTGGAGCATCATCACGGCCACGCTCACGATCGCCTTGGTCTGGGACGCGATGCGGAAGATCGCGTCCACCGCGAGCGGCGTGCCCGCCTCGGCGTCGCTGTATCCGGCCGCGTGCTCGTAGGCGACCGCGCCGTCGCGCAGGACCATGACCACCGAGCCGGGGAGGCTGCCGTCGGCGACGTATTCTTCCATGGCCGCGCCCAGGCGCTCGAGACGCTCGGGGACGAAGCCGGCGTCGGCGGGGGGGACGCGGGGAAGTTCTCCGGCCGGGGGCGCGGCGCAGGCCAGGGCGGCGGTGAGGAGGAGGGCGGTCGCGATCGGTCCGGCGTGTGGGCGTGCCGAAGGTGTGACGATCCGTCTCATGGGAGGGGTCCGGGGTTGGAGAAGTGTGCGGGGCCAAGCTAGACTTCGCCGCCCGGTATCACAACGAACCACCCCGCAACCGCCAGGGAAAACGCCATGTCGCAGGCAGCCGCTCTCGTCACCCAGCTGGAAACGTCCCACAAGTACATCCGGAGCACGATCTCCATCTTCGAGGAAGAGGACGCGGGGTTCGCACCCCAGCCCGACCTCTACACCGTCGCCGGCCACATCGCCCACGCGGCGGACTCGGTGGAGTGGTTCGTGGAAGGTGCCTTCGGGAAGGGGTGGAACATGGACTTCGAGGGCCTGATCGCGGCGGCGCGCGCGGTTGAGACGCTTGAGGAGGCCGTCGCATGGCTCGACCGCGCATTCGAGACGGCCATCGCGGCCTTCAGGAAGGCCTCCGACGAGGATCTGGGCGCGAAGATCCCGGACGAGCGCATCATGGGGGGTGCGCCCCGTTCAGCCATTGTCGGGCCCATCGTGGACCACACGGCGCACCACCGGGGGGCGCTCACCGTATACGCGCGGCTGCTGGGGAAGGTGCCGAAGATGATCTATAGTTGAACTTCGAGGAAATCTGGCCAGATTTTCTGGCCAGATTCAGATGAACAGGTGGGCGATCAGCGCGCAGACCGGGACCGTGATCACCGTCCGCAGCACGAAGACGACGAACAGGTCCAGGAGGCTGACCGGCAGCTTCGATTTGAGCAGGTAGGCCCCCACCTCCGACATGTAGACCAGCTGGGTCACCGATGCGCAGGCGATCACGAAACGGGTGACCTCGCTCTCGATCGACTGTCCCAGAATGACCGGCAGGAACTGGTCCGCGAAGCCCACCAGGAGCGCGGGAGCGGCGGCGGCCGCATCGGGAAGTCGCAACAGTTCGGCGAAGGGCACCAGCGGGTAGGACAGCCAGGTGAAGACGGGGGTATGGTTGGCGACCGCCAGGGAGAAGGTCCCGATCACCATGACCAGCGGCAGCAGGCCGAACCAGATGTCGCAGGTGGTGCGGACGCCTTGGCGGGCTAGGGCGCGGAGTCCGGGCGCCTGCGCCGCCCGCTCCGTGGCCAGTGCCAGGCCCCGCGGGAGCAGGCCGGGTCTTGGCCGCGCAGGTCCCCCCGATGTGGAGGCCGCGGATTCGCCGGCCCGGTTCGGCCCGTGCGAGAGTGGGGTGCGGCCCGGAACGGGTGCCGGTTCCGTTGTGGAACCCGTGGACGCGAAACGGTCCCCCTTTCGCGACAGCGGCGGGATCCTCGGCATGATCACCGCCGCTGCCACGCCGCTCGCGATCACCGCTCCGTAGAGCGTGGGGAAGTGCTCGCCCACCCCGGCGAAATCGGCCACCACCTTGGCGAACGCGACCGACACGACCGAGAAGTTGAGGGCGATGACCAGCGCCTCCCGCTGGGTGTAGTGGCCACGCTCGTACTGCTGCGTTGTGATCACCAGCCCCACGATCGACGAGCCGAACCAGGAGGCGGCGCCGTCCACCGCGGCCCGGCCCGGGAGCCGGAAGAGTGGCCGGAAGACCCGCCGCGCGATCGTGCCGATGAACTCCATGAGCCCGAAATCGGTCAGGAGCGGCAGCAGGAAGGACGCGAAGACGAAGACGACCACGATGATGGTCATGAGGTCGTTCAGGATGACCCCGCCGGTGTCCGCCGAAGTGATCCACGCCGGTCCGGCCCCGAAGAGGACCATGCTCGCGACGGCCGCGGCCACGAGCCGCACCGCGACCGTGGCCCACGATGCGGCGAAGACCGCGCCGACGCTGTCCGTCCTGCGCGACCATGAGGGCCGGGCCAGTACGGCGAAGGCCGACACCGCCGCCGAGATGCACACAAGCCGCACCACGTTGGTGGGCAGCGAGTCGCCCATCGCCGCCCGGGTCCAGTCGGTCAGGATCCCCAGGCCGATGTTGACGCCCCCGGCGGTGGGGTAGGGGACGAGGAACAGCCCGACGCCGAGCAGCGACGGGAGGATGAAACGGAGGCGGCGCATGGGATGGGAAGCTAGGATGGGCGGGTTGGGTTTGCACGAAGTCAGGTGCGGCCGTCCTGGTTTCGGTGACGTTTGCGCGGGGGCGTGCCCGAGGGTGGGCGCGCAGACCGAGCGGAAGCTCGTGGCACCGGCAGGTGCAGTCCCATTCCGACATGCTCGCGTCCCGGGTTTTGCCGCGGCGGCGGGCGGGCGGGTGATCACGCGGTCGCCTCCAGCGCCTCGAGCTCCAGCGGCAGCGGGACCGCGGAGTCAACGAAGCGTGGGGCGCCGTTGGAGAGGCGGTCGGGGGGTGGGGTCGGGGGCTCCGGCAGTTTCCGGATGACCTCCGGCAACGGGGACGACCCCCCGAGCACCTGACCCTCGCGCGCGAGTGCACGAATCCAAAACCGTACATAGTCAGATCGGCCTGTGATCGGACGATTTGGGACGCTCATGCCCGGATGGGACTGCGAACCAGCGATTTGGGACACCCATGCTGGAATGGGCTCGGGGATCCGCCAATCGGGACACGCATACCCGCAAGGGCACTGCCGCCAGCCGGCGATTGCGGAACCGCGATGCCGAAGGACCGGACCCGGACCGTCCGCCCCCCGCCGCGGCAAATCAAGGGACACCGGCATGTTCGAATGGGACACATGCTCGACTGGAACCCCGCGCCGGCGAACCTGCGCTTGACCCTGGCGGGCTTCGGGGTGCTTCGGTTGTCGACTTCCCGCTCTCCCGCCAGCCTCGCCAGCCATCGCCAATCGTGCGAGATTCCCCGCGGGCCCGGATGACCCTGTGGCAATGCGGCGGGGTCTTCCACGGGCCAGGTGGAGATGGGTGGGATCGGGAAGCCTTTGACCGCAGCCACGGAGCCGGAACGGGTTGATCTCTCTCGCGGGAAGGACGGCCATCGTATCCGGCGCGGCGAGGGGGATCGGCGCCGCCTGCGCCCGCGCCTTCGCCGAGCACGGTGCGAACGTGGTACTGGGGGACGTACTCGAGGAGGCGTGCGCGGAGACCGCCGGAAGCATCGCGGCCGACACCGGTGCGGCCACCGTGGCCGTGCGCGCCGACGTGAGCGACCCGGAGGACTGCGCATCCCTGCTCGCCGCCTGCACCGGCCGCTTCGGCGGCTGCGACATCCTCCTCAACAACGCCGGGATCATCGTCTCGGGCTCGATCCTGGACGCTGCCGTCGAGGACTTCGACCGCGTGCTGGCGATCAACCTGCGCGGTTCGTTCCTGCTGGGCCGGCTCGTGGCGCGGCACATGGTCGAGCACGGGACGAAGGGGAGCATCATCAACATGTCGTCCACCAACGCCGTGGTGACGATCCCCGAACAGCTCGCGTACGCGGCCTCGAAGGGCGGTGTCGCACAGATGACCAGGGCGATGGCGATGGCGCTCGCGCCGCACGACATCCGGGTCAACGCGATCGGCCCCGGGACGATCCTTACCGACATGCTCGAGGTGGTCATCGCCAACGAGGAGGCACGCCGCACGATCCTGTCGCGCACCCCGATGGGACGGATCGGCGACCCGTCCGAGGTGGCGAGCGTGGCCGTCTTCCTGGCCTCGGACTACGCGTCGTACATCACCGGCGACACGATCTATCCGGACGGAGGGCGGCTGTCGCTCAACTATACCGTGCCGCTGCGCGAGGATGGCCCGGAGAGCCATTGACGTGCCCGCCCGCCTCGCCATCGACATCGGCGGCACGTTCACCGATGTGGCGCTCGAAGTGGGCGGCCGCCTCGTCACCACGAAGGTCCTCACCACCCACGCCGCGCCCGAACATGGCGTCCTGGATGGCGTCGCCAAGGTGCTCGGCATGGCGTCGGTCGCGCCCCCGGCGGTGCGCCTCGTCATCCACGGCACCACCCTCGCCACGAATGCGATCATCGAGCGCAAGGGTGCCCGCACCGCGCTGATCGTCACCGAGGGGCACCGCGACGCCCTCGAAATGGCCCATGAGAACCGGTTCGAGCAGTACGACATCAGCGTCGACCGCCCCCCGCCCCTCGTCCCCCGCCGCCTCCGCCTCCCCGTGCGGGAGCGCGTCGACCGCCGCGGCCGCGTCCTCATCCCCCTCGACGAGGACACCGTCCACGCGCTGCTCCCCGTCCTCGACGAACACGGCGTCGAATCCGTCGCGGTCGGGCTCATCCACGGCTACGCGAACCCATCCCACGAACGCCGCATCGGCGACATCCTGGCCACCGAGCGACCCGGCCTCGCCGTCACCCTGGCCTCCGATGTCTGTCCCGAGGTGCGCGAGTACGAACGCCTCTCCACGGCCTGCGCCAACGCATACGTCCAGCCCCTCATGGCCCGCTACCTGAAGGGGCTTGCCACCTCGCTGCGGGACCGCGGCCTCGCATGCCCCTTCCTCCTCATGACGTCCGGCGGCGGCCTCACCACCCTCGACACCGCCGTCACCGCCCCGATCCGACTCGTGGAATCCGGTCCGGCCGGGGGTGCGATCCTCGCCAGCCACCTTGCCCGCAAACTCGACCTGGGCGACGTGCTCTCCTTCGACATGGGCGGCACCACCGCCAAGCTCTGCGTGATCGACGGCGGCGAGCCGCTCCACTCGCGCACCTTCGACGTGGCGCGCAGCTACCGCTTCAAGCAGGGCAGCGGCCTTCCCGTTCGGATCCCGGTCATCGAGATGGTCGAGATCGGGGCTGGGGGCGGTTCAATAGCGGGAGTGGACGACATGGACCGCATCCATGTGGGGCCCGAGAGCGCGGGGTCGGAGCCCGGTCCGGCGGCGTACGGCCAGGGCGGCGGGGAGCCCACCGTGACCGACGCGGACGTGGTGCTGGGCCGGATCGACCCGGAACTGTTCGCCGGAGGGGCGATCGGACTGGACCGGGGGCGGGCGGAGGCCGCGGTCGAGGGCCGGGTGGGGTCGAAGCTGGGTCTCGACGCGCGCGTGGCCGCGCTGGGGGTGAGCGAGATGGTGGACGAGAACATGTCCAACGCCGCGCGCACCCATGCCATCGAGTGGGGGAAGGGACTGGGGGGACGCACCGTGATTGCCTTCGGCGGATCGGCGCCGATCCACGCGGCCCGGTTGGCGGACAAGCTGGAGCTGGACCGCTTCCTCGTGCCGGGCGATGCGGGGGTTGGGTCGGCGGTGGGGTTCCTGCTCGCGCCGATCTCGTACGAGGTCGTGCGGAGCCGCTACATGCGGTTGTCGCGCTTCGATCCGGGGCTGGTGCGTGAGGTGCTGGCCGGGATGCGGGCGGAGGCGGCGGCGGTGGTGGGGGAGGGTGCTCCGGGGGTGGAGACCACCGAGCGCACCCACGCCTTCATGCGCTACGTGGGACAGGGGCACGAGATCGGGGTCGGGCTGCCGCGTGAGGTGGTGGGGGGTGGGGAGGGGCCGGAAGTGGTTGCCGCCCTCAAGGCGGCCTTCGATCGCGCCTATGAAACGGTGTACGGGCGCACAATCCCCGGTCTGGACGTGGAGGTGCTCAGCTGGACATTGGCGGTATCGGCCCCGGCGCGGGGCGCGCGCGGTGTGGCCGGGTCTGCGTCCGAGGTCGCAGCCGGCGCAGTCGTCGAGCCCTGGGAACACCGGGAATCCCCGGTTGGCGACCCAGCGGCGCCCCAGGCGCAGCGTCCCCCTTCAAACGCCTGGACCGAGCTCTTCGAAGGGACCGACAAGGGACTCGTGCGCGCACCGATCCACCACCGGCGCGACCTCCTGGTCGGCGACCGGGTCACCGGCCCCGCCCTGATCGCCGAGGAACAGACCACCACCGTCCTCCCCGACGGCTGGCACGCCGGAGTCCTCCCGGGTGGCCATCTGCTCGCCGAACGCGACACCCGCCCATCGGCCCGCACAGCCGCCTCCGCGCTGCAGGACCAGATCATGTGGAGCCGGCTGCTCTCGGTCGTCGAGGAGCAGGCCCGCACCCTGGTGCGCACCGCCTTCTCCACCCCCGTGCGCGAGGCGGGCGACCTCTCCGCGGGCGTCTTCGACCTCTCCGGCCGCATGCTGGCGCAGGCCGTCACGGGAACACCCGGGCACGTCAATGCCATGGCTGCATCGGTCGGCTTCTTCCTCCGCGACCACCCCATCGAGACCCTGGCCGAGGGCGACGTCCTCGTCACCAACGACCCCTGGGAGGGCACCGGCCACCTCAACGACTTCACCGTCGTCACCCCCACCTTCCTCGACGGCCGTCCCGTCGCGCTCTTCGCCGCCACCAGCCACATCGCGGACGTGGGCGGGCGCGGTTTCGGCGCCGACGCGAACCAGGTCTTCGAGGAGGGCATCCGCATCCCCATCGGCCACCTCATCCGCGCCGGCCGCGTGGACGAGACGCTCATGCGCATGGTGCGCGCCAACGTGCGCGAGCCCGACGTGGCACAGGGCGACCTCTATTCGCTGGCGGCGTGCAACAGCGCCGGCGGCGAGCGCCTCGTCGCCATGATGAAGGAGTTCGGGCTGGAGTCACTCGACGGACTGGCCGAGATGATCCTCACGGCGTCGCGCCGGGCCATGCTCGACCGCATCCGTGCCCTCAAGCCCGGCACCTACCGCCACAGCATGACGATCGACGGCTACGACCAGGACCTGGAGCTGGTGTGCGTGCTCACCGTGTCGCGCGAGGGCATCCACATCGACTTCACCGGCACCTCCCCCATGTCACCCTACGGGATCAACGTCCCCGAGACGTACACGCGGGCCTACGGGTCCTTCGGCGTGCGCTGCGTGGTGGGCTCGGAGGTCCCCAACAACGCAGGCTCGCTCGGCACGATCGAGGTCACTGCGCCCTCAGGCTGTCTCCTCAACGCGCCCCCGCCCGCCGCCGTCTCCGCGCGCCACTCGATCGGGCAGATGCTCCCCGACGTGGTGCTCGGCTGCCTGGCCCAGGCGATGCCGCCGGGTTCGGTCCCGGCCGAGGGGGCGTCGTGTCTCTGGAACCCGGTCTTCATGGGCGGGCCGGGGCTGACGGGGACGTATCCGTATGGGGACTCGGAGGCGTTTGTGGTCAACCCGTTCCACACCGGGGGCACGGGGGCGCGGCCGGGGAAGGACGGGCTCAGCGCGACCTCGTTCCCGTCGGGGGTGCGCAGCACGCCGATCGAGATCACCGAGACGGTGGCGCCGCTGATCTTCTGGCGGAAGGAGTACATTCCGGACTCGGGCGGGCCGGGCGAGTATCGCGGCGGTCTGGGGCAGGTGATGGAGGTTTCGCACGCGGACGGCGCCCCCTTCGCGGTGTCCAAGATGTTCGAGCGGGTGCGCAACGCCGCGCGGGGACGGGAGGGGGGCGGGGCGGGCGCTCCGGGAAGGGTCCATGTGCCGGGCGTCGGGGACCTGCGGGTGAAGGGAAGGGAGGTGGTGCCGCCGGGGCACCGGCTCGTTCTGGAGACGCCGGGGGGCGGGGGGCTGGGGGATCCGCGCGGGCGAAGCCGGGAGAAGGTGCGCGAAGACGTATTGGACCAGTATGTTACCGGTGAAGGTGCCGCTCATGATTGTGACAGCCCGGATATGCGGACCGGCAGCCGGGGAGCTGCCGCGGGCTGACAGCGAAAGGAGGAGATTCATGAGATCCTTCAGGTTGCTTCTGATCCCTCTCGTGCTCGCCCCCCTGGCCTGTGAATCCGATCTTCCCCCGACCGAAGAGCCCGGGGAGTCCGTCTTCACGATCGGCGCCGTGCGGCCCGCGACCCTGATGCGCCCCGTGGACTACGTCCCCGGTACCCCGATCCCGGTGGTGATCGTGTTGCACGGATACAACAGCCACTCGGGAGCCATCAATCGGTACCTGGGGATCGGCAGACGGATCAACGAAGAGCACTTCGCCGTGATCCTTCCGGAGGGCACGAAGAACCCGAACGGGCAGAGATTCTGGAATGCCACCGACTACTGCTGCGATTTCTGGAACACGGGGCCCGATGACGTGGGCTACCTGAACAGTTTGTATGAGGAAGCGGGCAACTACGTCACCACCAGTGGCGTGTACCTGATCGGCCATTCGAACGGTGGGTTCATGGCCTACCGGATGGCCTGCGAGTCGATGCCGGAACTGAAGGGGATCGTGAGCCTGGCGGGAACGACGTACCATGACCCGGACCGCTGCGAGGGAGCCACGCCGGTTCCGGTGCTGCACCTGCATGGCACGAGCGACGGCACCATCCAGTATGGAGGCTGGTACCGAACGACCGGTGCCGGCAGGATCCACTATCCCGGGGCCGCGCAGACGGTGGAACGCTGGGCCGGGCGCGCGGGGTGCGACGTGGATGCCGCGGCGGAGCTCGAGTCGATCGAGCTGGTTCTCAACATTCCCGATGCGGAAACGCATCCCACTCGTTACGAGGCCGGTTGCGGAGGCGGGGTCGCGCTGGAGCTTTGGACGATCGAGGATGGGTCGCACGTTCCGGGTTTCAACGCGGTTGATATCGGCCGCCGCCTGATCCACTGGCTGTTCTACAAGTAGCGGGAGACTCCCCCCGGACTCGCGCGCACCGGCGTCGCGGTGGTTCGTCATGGCCATAGACCTGGCGGACGATGCGATCCACGCGCTGAACCGCGCCGCCGCCGCGGCCGCGCGCGAAGGAGGCGAGGCGATCGAGCCCCGGCACGTCCTCGCGGGGGTGATCTCGCAGGCGGACCCGAAACTGCTCGAGATTCTGTCGCAACTCGACCTCGACCCCGCCACGCTTCCAGGCCCGCTTCGCGACGTCCCGGAGACGTACGAGGGCCACCTGCCCTTCACCCCCGCGGCTCACAAAGTGCTTGCGGCTGCCGTGGAGGCGACCTCCGCGGAGGAACCCGGCGCCACCGGAAGCGCCCATCTCCTGCTGGGCGTTGCCCGCGCCGGCGGCCCGGGGTCTTCGGCTGTGTTGGGTGAATGGGGACTGAGCCCCGGCGCGCTTGCAGCCGTCCTGGCTTCGCGGCCCGCATCGGCGGCGCCCGCGAAGGCGGACACGGTTCAGACTGCCAGTGCCGCGACCACCCTCCTCCTTGCAGCCATCCTGCCCTTCGCCTGCGCCCCCGCCGACCCCTTCGCGGCCACCCCCGCCGACGGCCCGGTCCCCGAGATCGGCCCGGCCCCCGCGGACTACCGCCCCACCGCCGCGGGCGCCCCCTCGACCGACATCTGGATCGGACGGATCGGGCGCGGCGCCGGGGGCGCCCTCCAGGTACGGGACCTGGTCAACGCGACCGACCGCGACGGCTACGACAACCAGCCCGCCTTCGACCCCTCCGGCACGGCCGTGTACTACACCTCGGCCGTCGACTCGACGCAGACCGAGACCTTCCGCCTCCTCCTCCAGCCGAACGCCGCGGAACAGGTCACCCACACGCCAGGCGCCAGCGAGTTCTCACCCACGCCCATCCCCGCCCAGGACGCCTTCTCCGCGATCCGCGAAGAGCGCGGGCGCCAGTTCCTCTGGCGCTACGGCGCGGACGGCTCCGGCATGGGCCCCATCTTCGCGACGGTCGAGCCGGTCGGCTATCACGCGTGGGCGAACGGTACCGTCGCGGCCATGTTCGTGCTCGGCGATCCCCCCACGCTCCGGGTCGGCGACGCGCTCTCCGGCGAGGTGCGCACGGTGGCCGAGAACCCCGGCCGCTCCATTCACCGCATCCCGGGTTCGGAGGACATCTCCTTCGTGCGGAAGGTCGCCGAGGAAGAGTGGTGGATCGAGCGGCTCGATCCCCTCACGGGGGAGGCGACCCGCCTGGCGAGGACGCCGACCGGCCGCGAGGACTACGCGTGGACCCCGGAGGGCGAGATCCTGATCGGGGACGGCGCCAGGCTGCTGGCGTGGTCGGCGGAGGCGGGGTGGTGGGAGGTGGCGCACCTCGACGAGACGGACGGGGGCGACATCTCCCGCATCGCGGTCAGCGGCGACGGGACGCGGATCGCCCTGGTGAGAAACCGGCCATGACACCCGCCCGCCGCCGGGCCATCGTGACGCTGCTGGTCTACTGTGGGGTGGGTGCGCTCGTGCTGGGAGTGCTCGCCGGATCGGGCATCTTCTTCCCGTCTACGATGTGGGCCACGATCGGGGGCGCGGTCCTCGGGGCCTGGACGGGCCTTGCCATCTACCGGCTTCGTGCCGATTCCTTGATGTAGCACGGCACCGAAACATGCCGGGGGTGCCATGCGTAACCTGTCGGCGAGGGCGAATGCCGTGGACCGCATCCGGGAGGCGGCAGGGAACTCCCTCGACGTGCACGTAGACAACGCTCAACTGACCGAGGACGGAATCGATGTTCGGAGACGCGCTCAGCTGGTACATGACCTCGATGGCGGAGTTCTGGGGCTCCGCTTTCCGGATCGGCCTCCCCCAGATCCTGATCATCATTTTCGTGATCTGCTGGCTGCGAAAGAAGGGTGGCAGCAAGTCGTGCGGGAAGGGATGCGGCTGGATGTGGTGCTGCAAGGGCGGTGGCGACGAGGAGGAAGGCGCCTGGTCCGACTGGGAGGGCGACTGCGGATGCTCCTGCGGGAGCTGCTGCTGCCGGCAGGGGGGCGAGACGGACGCGGACGACGAGGGCGACGGCGACGAATAGCAAGGCCGGGGACGCTCGGAGGCTTCCGGCACCCCGTGGGCGGATGATGACCTCGCGCCGGATCGTCCGCGCGGCGCTCCTGGCGGCGCCGGCGGCAATTCTGTCACCCCTTGCCGCCTTCGCTGCATATCCCAATGAGCCCAGCGCGGCCTTCCCGCCCGGGCAGGCCCGCCAGGATTCGCTCGCTGCCGGCTCACGCGAACGGTCTCCGGCCGTTGCCACGATCCGGGCGGTCCGCGCTCCCCATCCCCCCACCATCGACGCGGTCCTCGACGAGCCCTTCTGGCACGATATCGAACCCGTAACGGATTTCCGCCAGCGCGTTCCCGTGGACGGCGCGCCCTCGTCGGAACGCACCGAGCTGCGCGTCGCCTTCGACGACAACAACCTCTACTTCGCCGTCGTCCTCCACGATTCCGATCCGGACGGCATCCGGCGCAGCATCCTGCACCGCGAGGGCCGCATCGACCAGGACGACAACATCCGCATCGGCCTCGACACGTACAACGACAAGCGCAACGCCTACATCTTCGAGATCAACCCATTCGGCACCCAGGGCGACGCGCTCATCACCGACGAGTCGATGACGCTGTCGGACTGGTGGTGGGAGGGCGTCTACGAGAGCGAGGGGCGCGTCACCGATGAAGGCTGGGTCGTGGAAGCGGCCGTCCCCTTCACGACGATCCGCTTCGCCGAAGCCGAGGCGCCCGAGATGGGGATCCTCGTGGAGCGCACCATCCGCCGCAAGAACGAGATGGTGTACTTCCCGCACATCGGGCAGGAGTTTCGGCAGGGCCTTACCCAGGTCTCCCAGTACGCCACGCTGACCGGCCTGGAGGGGTTGCGGCGCGGCCGGTACATGGAGATGAAGCCCTTCGCGATCGCGGGGCGCTCGGTGATCGGGGCCCGCGGCGCGGCCGGCCGCGAGACGGAGACGCTCAATGACCTCGGCCTCGACTTCAAGTACTCGATCACGTCAAACCTGACGCTGGATGCGACCCTGAATCCCGACTTCGCCCAGGTGGAGTCGGACAACGTCCAGATCAACCTCACCCGGTTCAGCCTTTTCTTCCCCGAAAAACGCGAGTTTTTCCTGGAGCGGGCGGGTCTGTTCGACTTCGGGGACGCGGAGGAGACGCAGGTCTTCTTCAGCCGCCGGATCGGGATCACGAACGACATCGTAGGAGGCGGACGGCTCACGGGGCAGGCCGGGCCCGTCTCGGTGGGGGCGCTCAGCCTCTACACCGGCGACGCCACCAGTCCCTTCGGAGGCACCCGGCCGGGGGGACTCAACTCGGTGCTGCGGTTGCGCGCCGATCCGTTTCCGCGGACGACCGTCGGGATGATCGTGACGTCGCTGGATAAGGATGCCCGGTCCAACCGAGTGGTAGGGGGCGATGCCCAGATCCGCTTCGGGGGCTCCAGTTTCGTGCGGGGCTGGGTGGCGCGGTCTTCGATCCAGGTCGATGGCTCCGCTCCGTCCCCCGCTGCAAGCGCCACGGCGGGTTCGGTCGAGGCGGATCTCCGCAGCAGTCTGGTGTCGGCCGGGGCGGGATACACGCGCATCCCCCGGGACTTCAACCCCGCCCTGGGCTTCGTCCGGCGTTCCGACATGAGCCGGGTCACGGGCGCGCTGGCCGTCTTCCCCCGCTTCGAGCGCAGCCGCTGGGCGCGCCAGCTCCTGGCCGTCGCCTACGGTGAACGCATTGCGGGACTGGATGGGGTCGACCAGGGAACCGTGCTGCTTTCCCGCAACATGCTCACCTTCCAGACGGGCGACCGCGCGATGCTGAACCTGCGCCGCCGGTCGGAGAATCTCCAGTGGGCGGCCGGGATCCAGGGACGGGAACTGCCCGCCGGCGAGTACGTATTCGACCGGGTGGAGTTGCGCTTCAACACCAACGACAGCCGCCGCTTTTCGGGACGCGGAGGACTGTCGGCGGGCGAGTTCTGGAACGGGACCCGCACCGAGCTTTCGAGCGGGCTCATGTGGAAGACCGGTCCCCACCTGACCCTCGGAGGCCACTACACCTTCAACGACATCAGCCTTCCCGTCGCCGACGGCGACTTCACCACTCGTCTCTTCGTCGTCACCATTCTGGGCGCCGTCAGCCGCTCGCTCTTCGCCAACGCCCTCGTCCAGTACGACGATGTCTCCAACGTTGTGCAGGCCAACGTGCGCATCAACTGGATCCACACGCCCGGCAGCGACCTCTTCGTGGTCTTCGACACGGGGTACCTGACGGGAGGTCTGCCGGATCCGCGGACCGAGCGCTGGCAGCGCAGGACGGGGGTGGTCAAGCTGACCTACCTGAAGGCGTTCTGACTCTGACAGCTGGTGAAATCCGCCGGTTGCCCGGGGTCCGCGGAGGGGATCTTCCAGCGCGCCCGCAGCCGACAGGCCCCTGCCCGGCCGGGAGTCCGCCCGCACCGCTTCCGGCAGGAACCATCCGCTGACTTCGCTGTAGGAAGAGTGCAAAGGGTACCTTCAGACTTCTCGTGGCCGCCCCGCCCGCGACCGGAGCCTCCCTTTCATCCCGAGCGACGAATTCTGCCAGAGGCGGCCGCGTGACAAGGAGCGCTCGAATGTTGAACCGAAGAGCTTTCGCCCGCGACAAGCGGATCCTCCTGCTCATCCTCGCGGCTGGCCCCGCCCTCTCGGCCGGGTGCGACATTTCGGTCGATCCGGAGCCTGAGCCTGAGCCGGACCACGCAAGGACCGCGCTGGTTGCCCTCTACGAAGAGACGTCCGGATACGCGTGGCGCCTTCGGGACAACTGGTTGACGGACGCGCCGCTCGGGCTCTGGTTCGGTGTCGAGGTCGATCAATCAGGCCAGGTAATCGGCCTGGACCTCGCGGGCAACGGCCTGAACGGTACGATCCCCGCCGAGCTCGCCGACCTCACCGAACTGGAGTACCTGTTACTCGCCCGCAACAGATTGTCGGGTGAGATTCCCCCCCAACTGGGCGCACTCGGTTCCCTTGTCACCCTGGACCTCGGTGACAACAGACTATCGGGCGCGATTCCGCCAGAATTCGGCGACTTCGCCAGCCTCGGCTACCTGGACCTGCGCCAGAACCGACTGACGGGCCCGATCCCGCAGTCCGTGGGGCGTCTGTCGGCCCTCGGCCACCTGAATCTCAACCGCAACAGGTTGACGGGCCCCATCCCGGCGGCACTCGCCAACCTCCGGGAGTTGAGGGTGTTGCACCTGATCGACAACGAACTGACGGGACCGCTCCCGCCGGGCCTGGGCGACCTGTCCAATCTCACCACGCTTTTCCTGAGCCACAACGAACTGACCGGACCGATCCCGGCCGAGTTGGGCAACCTGACGAGTCTCGTCGAGTTGAATCTGGAGGGCAATCGGTTCACCGGCCCGATTCCGGCGGAACTCGGCAACCTGGCCGACCTCAGGGATCTGGGCCTGTGCTGCAACGAGTTGACCGGACCGATTCCAGCGGAAGTCGCCAACCTGGCCGATCTCACGAATCTCGGTCTCTTCTACAACCGGTTGACCGGCCCGATCCCGGCGGCGCTGGGAAATCTGACCGGCCTGGAAGACCTTGGCCTGAGTGACAATCGCCTGACCGGCCCGATTCCGGCGGAACTCGGCAACCTGGCCAATCTCAGGAGCCTGGGCCTGAGTGACAATCGCCTGACCGGCCCGATCCCCGCGGCGCTGGGCCGCCTCGCCCGACTCGTCTGGCTGAATCTGGACGGGAACAATCTGATCGGCCCGATTCCGGGGGAGCTCGGCGGTCTCGGTTCTCTCATCGTCCTGGATCTCGCGGACAACAATCTGACGGGTCCAATCCCGGGATCGCTGGGCCGTCTCGGTTCTCTCCGGCACCTGGAAATGGGGAACAACGATCTGACCGGTGACATTTCCGCGATCGCCGGACTCCGCGGACTCACGTGGCTGAAGATCGAGAACAACAGGCTGACGGGATCCATTCCGGCCGGTTTCGGCGGTTTCCGGCGACTGGAACACATGCGGCTATCGGGGAACGACCTGACGGGTGCCATTCCGCCCGAGCTCGGCGGCCTGCCGGTCGTGGACTCGCTGAACCTCTCCGACAACGGCCTGACAGGGCCCATACCGGCGAGCCTCGGGCAACTGGACTCGATCATCGCGCTCGACCTTGCGGGCAACGACCTGTCGGGGCCGCTTCCCGAGGAGATGGGCGACATCGCTACGCTCAGGCGGCTCGACCTTCGCCGCAACCCCGGGCTGTCGTCCGAGGTGCCGGAGGGATGGACGGATCTCCGGCTCAGGACTTTCCTGGCGCAGGAAACCGGCGTTTGTGTGCCCGACGAGCCCGAGCTGATGCTCTGGCTGGAGAGCATCCCGACACGACGAGTCCGTTCCTGCCGGAGACCGGCCGCCTATCTGGTCCAGGTGGTCCAGTCGCGTCGCTTCCCGGTCCCGCTGGTTGCGGGCGAAGACGCCCTGCTGCGCGTGTTCCCGACGGCGGTGCGCGCAACCGACGCCGGCCTGCCGGACGTTCGGGCCAGCTTCTACGTTGACGGGACCCTGACGCATGTGGCCGATATTCCCGGAACGTCGGCGCCCATCCCGACGGCCGTCGACGAGGGCTCGCTTCTGAACTCGGCCAACGCCGAGATCCCGGGTGAGCTGGTGCGGCCGGGACTGGAAATGGTGATCGAGATCGACCCCGAAGGGACGCTGGACCCGGATCTGGGCGTTGCCAGGCGCATCCCGGAGAGCGGCCGCCTGTTGGTCCGGGCCGAGACCCTGCCCGCCCTGGACTTCCTGTTCCTTCCCTTTCTGTGGAGCGAGAATCCGGACTCGGCGATTCTGGGAATCGTCGCAGAGCTGGTGGACGGCCCCGCGAGCCATGAACTGCTGGCTCCCGCGCGGGCGCTTCTGCCGGTTGCCGACATTGTGGCGGAGGCCCATGAGCCCGTGTGGACCTCGACCAACGATGTCGGGGAGCTGTATCTCGAGACGGAGGCGATTCGAGTCATGGAGCAGGGCAGTGCCCTCATCTGGAACGTCCGCTACATGGGGATGATGTCGGGATCCGTCAAGGGCGGAACCGGGCAGAGCCGCCTGGGTGGCCGCCACGGTTTCGTTGTCCCCGAGGCAAGCGCCATGGTCCGGCAGGTCGGCCACCTCTTCAACCTCCGGTCCGCGCCCTGCAGCGAGGAGGACCCGGACCCCTACTATCCCTACGACAACGGGTCGATCGGCGCGTGGGGCTACGACCGGGCCGCCGGTGAGCTGGTCTCCCCCGCAACCCCGGACCTGATGTCCAACTGCGGTACGGTCCGGTGGATCAGCGACTACCACTTCACGAATGCGTACAGCTACCGTCTGGTCGACGAGAACGTGAGGCGTTCGCCCTCGGCCGCCCCGGCCCGCTCGCTGCTGCTGTGGGGTGGCGTGGACGCCGACCGGAAACCGTACCTGGAGCCGGCGCTGGTTGTCGACGCGTCGCCGGCTTTGCCGGCGGCGGGCGGTGACCATGAAGTGACGGGGTGGACCGCCGCCGGTGAGGAGCTGTTCTCCTTGCGCTTCCAAATGCCGGAGGTGGGTGGGAGCGGCGGCGGGTCGAGTTTCGCCTTTGCCGTACCGGTGGAAGCGGGGTGGGGGGAGCGGCTCGCGAGGATCGGGCTGT